>JBILET010000198.1:0-3903 GCA_044351935.1 Bdellovibrionota bacterium | reverse complement strand
GCTAAATAGATTTTGTTGCCATACTTAGCCTATATCTTAGTCACCTATTTTGGTTAAACTTAACCAATTAACGGCTAATCTTCGATGACGTAACAAGATGGATCCTTTAATAAAATCTCAACCAGTTGGACACATTGATTTAGAACATGAATCTAGTGGAACACTTGATATACCGCGGTCTCGTGAAATATTAAACTTTATTTCACTTGATACGTCTGAACAAAACAGAGGATATGCAAAATTTCAGATCAAGAATAAACATGGACAAATCACTGACTGCGGTATTTCTTGGGATCTTATAATAAAACCACAGCAGCCGCCGATTCTTGTAATAAGAACTCTCTGCGGACATTTCATACAACCTCCTAGATTACTAAACGAAAGCGACAATAAATATTTCCAAAGACTTCATAATTTGGCAGCTAAGCACGACGGCTCTCACTCTTACTGGCTTTTAGAATATCTAAGAGAACAGATAAAAGACTCTGATTCTCAGTTATCAAAAATTTTAAAGCCGTTTGAGCAAGGACAAATGATTGTTAGGGTTCAGTTTATTGGCTATAAAGAAACCGATCTGGCTGTAGATACGGAAAATTTTGATCTTAATTCTCTAGGTCAAAATATTAATACAATACAGCTCTATCAAGCCCGCCTTGCAAGTGGGCCAAAATTTTGGAATGGTTTTACACCGCTAGATGATTTACGTAAGTACTATCCTTTTTTAACTGTAAACGAACAATATGTTGCGGTAAATTCATACAAACCAAATATTCAATTTGCTATCGGGGAACTTTTAGAACCAATAACGGGCTCACCATTAGGTAGAGTTACTCCAAGTTTTTCCATAATTAACGATCCTTCGGGGGTCTTATGTTTATATGGACACTATAATAGTGGATGGGATCCAAAGGGATACGATGCAAATGAAATGAACCTAATGTTAGCAGAGCAGCTTGGGGTAAAGATTCCAGATCCAAATCAATCTCACCAATCTGAACAAACTAAATTAGTAGTACCTAAAATTAAAATTGATTATATACAAGTTGCTATCGATACCGATGTTGAAGACGCTTCACATTTACTTTCAGATGGAAATTTACCTAAAGTAATTGATGGCAAATTAAAATGGAACGATAAATCTTTAGAGCGCAAAGAAGTTTTTGATCCAGAAACTAATAAATCACTCGGATTTGTATATAGATCTGTTGTTCTTAATAAACAGACCCAGTCACTAGAATTTCGCTTCTTTAGGACAAAATCCGAAGCTGCTGCAGCTAGGGTCAGCAAAGCAAGTATGGATGAACTAATTAAAGAACATACTGCTGAACTTAATAAATCCCCTTCGCAAAAATTAATCGAAGAACTCGGTAAGCATAAAAATACAGCATCGTCTGAACAAATGTTGATTGATATACTTGAAATTGAATTGGATAAAAAAACTCCAATTACAGATAGAATAGTCAATATTGAGCCTTTAAATATAATCTGGTCTGGGGCTAGCGAGGAATCAAGTAATCCTATTTTTTACAATCGCATAAGACAGATAGCATTTAATTCCGATACTCAACAAATTCCGCAATTAATAAAAGCTGTACGAGCCATAGATGAATCCTTAAAAACTCAATCTCAGTTATCTACTCACGGCCCAAGTTCTTTATCGAATATTTTTCTTTCGCTTGAAATACTAAAAGCGATACAAAAAGTTTGCTCCCAAGAACAGTCAACTACGATAGAGAATGTAATTAGTAAGTTGAATAAAACTTTTGAGCATAAATATAGTAAAGCTGGGCCATGGGCTAAAACAGAAGTACCATTAATCCGCAAATTATCTGAAATGAGAATTAAATACGCGTTACCTGAGTTATACGACTAACTAATTAAAAGACAGTTAATTTTCAAGAGTTAATTGCGTTAAATCAAATAGCTCACCTAGAACTTGTCCGCTGCGTTTCATAAACGTTCCATTTTGTTCCCGAGCCTTTTTATTTGTTGATGGTTGGTTAATTACCGCAACCATTACCACTTTTTGTCCGTTTTTAAGTTCGACAATAACTCCGTCTCCGATAGTGTAGGCCGTACTTCCTGTTTTTCCAAAAACATCGGCTACGGCATCTTTATTTTCGGAATATTTATAAATTCTTTTATGTGCTTTCGTTGACCCTAGTATTGACTCTATTGTTTTAGAGCCCGGAACTTCATGCCGAGCTATCGCAGCTAGTAATCTTGCATGCTGCTCTGGATTAGCTAACAACTTGTACGCTCGTCCACTCTTGGGGATTACTTGTAAATTTAAACCAGAACAATAGTTTGGATATCTAGATTTAAGCAATCGCTCGGTGTACTCAGATGCATCTGCTACAGATATATTCTTTTTACCTTTAGCGATCTGGGCAACTCTTTGCATAATTTTATTTGTAGCAGAGTTACTACTTTTAGCTAACATAGCTTGCAGAAGTTTTAAATCATCTTGAGTCGGTTTAGTTTTCTTTGCCTTAATCACATGAAAATACGCTACAGCTACAGAAACTTTATTCATGCTAGCAACAGGAATAGAGTTCTTAGAGTTAAAAGATGCTAATAAATTAGAAACTTTTCCTTGCTTATCAAGCTCTGCTACGTATAAAGACAATTTAGAATTATTAGGAAGAATTCCTTCTTGTCGCCTTTGATCCATCAGCTGTTGAATCTTCATTTTAAGATTATCTCTGGTAACAACCGTTGAATCGAACTGAGATGTGTCTTTGTTTGTATTCGGCTCTTTCGGAAGAACACTATTATTTCCAAAATTTTCAGAGTTCGTACCACTTAAATAATTCAAACCACTGCGAAAGTTATCAAATAGATCACGCGGATAATCTGATTTAAATGCAGGACCGTTGTAAAATGCAGAGTATCCAGGAACCCAATTTATTTCTTCTCGTGGTAATATTTTTAAAGCTTTTTCTTCGTTACCATCAATTAATCCTGACTTTTCGGCTACAAATGCAAGCCACCATTTTGTTGCATTAATTGGATGTAATGTTTGAGTAATGGCAATATCAAGATTATTTAAAGCATTCTTGCCGTGACCATCATACAGAATGTGATAGATACTGTATGAGTAAATAGTCTGCCCATTAAAATTCTCAGAACGAAATAGCTGATAATATCCTATTGGAAATGGCCCACACTCTTTTTTTTGCGGTTGCCAATGCAAGAGACATTAAACGTTCACGACCACAAATTTCTATCATTCTTGCAACTGTAGATCCATACTTTGGATGTTCAAGCATTTCGTCTAAGGCAACATTTATGTGAACTAATAACTCTTTATCACCAATGGTGCGCTCTTGCTGGGAAGAAGGTATCAAAAATGAGCTTCCAGCTTTGATTGCATATTTACCGAAATTAAATCCTCTTTGCTTGACGTCAAACTCATCGTTCTTGACATAACTATATTCAGGAATTTCAGAAAGCTTCTTACGAATTACCTGAATATCTTTATGCTTTTGATCCTCTGGTGTGAAAATATAAAAACTTCCACCACAAAGTCCTTTTAAAACTTTAACCCCATTAGGATACTTGATAGTTCTATCCTTTTTCTCTTGTCTACTAAGTGGATCTCTAAGCCTTTCGGGATCGTCTATCTTATATTTAAAATTATCTAACTCTTCCCTCTTAATTTGTTCGATAAGTTCTGATGATTTACTTGATAAACCGATTGGATGTTTTAAATTAGGTGTGACTCTAGAAATTCCGGGAGTATTATTATTTGGCTGATCTTCAGATTTTTTATTTAAATTTGATATTACCGCAGCACCACCACCGATAAGACTAGCTGCCAGTAGAATCTGACCAGGTTTTGTTTTTATAACAAAATCAAAAATGGCTTTGTTGTATCCAGAGCGGAAAAAACCAGGCAAA
>JBILET010000196.1:0-3933 GCA_044351935.1 Bdellovibrionota bacterium | reverse complement strand
ATAATCCGGCTGTTATTATTGTTATCAGATTTATAGCAGCTATTTTATTTTTAAAAGCTATTGGTAACTTAGTTTTTTTCTGGACATCAGAATATGGTGTTACTACTCGAAGAGTTCTTGGTAAGACAGGACTTGTTACAATTCGCTCTGTAGATATCTTACTTCAAAAAGTTGAAGCCATAAGGCTACGACAAGGAATTTTAGGAAGACTATTAAACTTTGGTGATTTAATTGTAACCGGTACAGGTGGCACTCAAGAAATCCTATTTGATGTTCCAGATCCACTTGGCGTTAGAAATCTAATTCAAGAGCAAGTAAGTAAGAATGCCCCCGAGAATGTCTCCCTTGCCACTAACGAGGGGTAATATCTTTAATGATAAGATAGTAACCAGCATTTTGTGTTTGCTGATTGCTGTCACTTTATGCTTCCTTTTTTGGGGGCAAACCTATGATGATGTTTATCTAGCATTTCAGTATGCAAGAAACATATATGTTGGAAATGGGTTTGCTTTTAATCCAAGCGATCCAGTGTTGGGGTCTCCGGCTCCTGGATTTATATTGTTGTTGGTTATTTTTAAAACCTTCTTAGGCTCGGTAGATTTTCCGCAAATCGGAACAATAATTAGTAGTTTAAGTTTTGCAGGATTGTTTTTTGTTTTATCCACAAACTTAAACAAAACATTATCATTGTGGTTAGCAATTTGCGGCTCTATTGCTGCTGTTTTTAATCCATTAACAATAGCAGTATTTGGAGGGGAAGCTCCTCTGTATTTATTGTTGGCAGCTCTTAGTTGTGATGCGTTTTGCAGGAATAAATTTATACAATCAGGAGTTTTAATTGGGCTTGCACTTATGTGTCGTACCGAAGCATTGGTGCTTTTAGGTGTGATTAGTATTTATTCTTTTTTTGTAAACAGAAAAATTCCTTTTTCAATTATACTAAGCGCAGTTATTGTTGCTCTGCCTTGGGTAGTCTATGCGACTGTTGTGTTTGGGTCCCCAGTATCGCTAAGTTTTACTGCAAAACTTGCACAAGTTGCGGCTGGAAGATATCCATTCCCATTTGGATTTGCCTCATATCTACTAAATCTAGCAACTAGCTTTTCTGCTTTAGTTTTATTTATACCTTTTGCCTTTATTGCAATTAAAAACTACAAAAATATCCCTACAACAATTTTTGTAATTATAATTTGGGCTGCGACTCAAACAGCTGCTTATATGGTGCTAAAGATTCCTTTTTATCATTGGTATACACCACAACTTGGAATCATGCTGGCATTGCTAATTGCATTTGGTATTAATCATTTGGCAATTAAAAGTGAAAATATAAAAATACTTCTAATTGTTTTGTCGATATTGGGTACGTGTGTTTCCATTTTTAACTCGATAACATTTCAAAACCAAATAGCTAACAATTCATCGAATAAACTTTATAAAGAGGTAGGTGAATGGCTAAATCAAAATTCTTCCCCAGAGCAGAAAATTGCATTTTTCGAGATTGGCCAAATTGCTTATTATTCTAACCGTGAAGTAGTTGATACTTTAGGATTGGTTACTTCAGGCGTTGCAAGTCGTGTTGCTGTTAATGATTGGTTATGGGCGTATAATAAATATCAACCAGATTTCATTATTACAGACAGGGTTTATAAATCGATTTTTGATCAGTATCATGATCAGCTACAGAATGCAGATTGGTTTAAGTTAGGTTTTAGTGAAGTAGCTCGCTTTGATGATTTACGTAGCAATACACCTTTAGTGATTTATAAAAAAATTACTTAGTAATAATCAAAATTTATATACAAACATAAAGTTTACTGCTTCACAGCAACCAAAAAGCCCCTTATTTCGATACGAGCTTAGCCGAATCCTCGAGTCTAGAAACTTCATCTAAGCAAAGATTACAGATTAATGAGGAGAACACTTACAATGCTAAAATTGAACCTTGTTACATTCATGGTGCTTTTGTCCCTTATTCTCCACTCCGGCACTGCTTACGCAGACCTACTTTGTATAAAAAAGACTACTGCTGATAAGACTTTTTCACGAAACATACGAGTAACCTCAAGGAGTCGATGCCCAAAAGGTTATAAGACTCTGCTTAATACTACTACTTTCACCGGTGCTACTGGATCGCAAGGCGCTAGCGGGACGAATGGAACCAACGGAACTAATGCTGTAGCTTCTGCAAGTCAGACTGCCCCTGCTGGGAATTCCAATATTCTCCTCACAACCGTGGCCGGAGGCACTCCATCAAACTCAACATGGTATAAGTTGGCCGATTACGTTACCTACACTCAACGCGATCCAACCGCTCGTTTAAAAGTCTCGGTCTCAGGTGGGCTGACAATTATAAACAATGGCGACAGTGGAGCCTTGTGCTCGATACAGATCCGAGTTGACGGATTAAACGCTGAGGGAGATTCCGACAGTACATATCAAGGAACCGTCGAGGGGCAGATGACCGTTGGTAGCTCCGATGTCGCAAGCAGTTTCATCGATGCGGCGAGCTTCTTTGCCCAAGGATTGTTTAGTGGAGCTTCAGGGACTCGAACCATTTCGCTTTGGATGCGTGGATCGAGTGTTAGTGACTGTAGATTTGGCGCTACTTCAGCTGGCCCTCAGTTCCTGATCGAAGAGTTAATATTCTAAGTAAATCTTCTACGAGACTTAGCTGATACCTCTAGTGGAAAAGTAAGAGGCCAGAACTCCACCTGTAAGAAGGATTAAAATTCCAAGCAATCCTAAATTTAGAGTATTGCAATCCAATAATTGGATTATCCAGCCTAGGTGGTTTGGCAATTTGATGTTTCACAGTCGCATAATCCTGTGGCTGGATCGGGAGTATTAGGTGTGCAAGTTAGATCGCACTTCTGAACAAATTTTTGACCACCGACAGTTACTGTAAACGACATGGTTTTTGGACACCCATCAAATGATACGACCTCATAGCAACGAAGAAGCCCCTTAACAAATTCGCAGGCATTTGTAATCTTTCTATCAGCGGGCACCAAAATGTTAGGTGTTGGTTTACTTTGGTCTAACGAGAAGTTTTTGGAGGCAACTCGGGGGCGCGATGTTATTAGTCCATCTCTGGAAGTGATGAGTGCACGCATATCTCTTGGTAGTTTCGCCTTGGATTGGCAAATCTCAGGTCTGCATGCACGAGGGAATCGTTCGCTGAGAACAAGACCTGGCGAGGCGAATAGGTACGTACCAATTGCAATCCCCAAGATTAGAAATTGAGAATATATGTTTTTATACATTTGAGCCCCCTTTGATTCTTTCAATAAATATTGCGGATAATTTTGTGTCTAAAATTAATCAATTGCAAGTAAAAATGATGTTAGCCTACGGCCATTATTGGCTAGGAAAAATCCAACAAAAAGATTTTTTTGAGTACCAGTTTGGCAATCGTTACAATAAATCAAGATGTTACATACTTTTGATTTGCCCCAATTTGCCTCATCCGATCAGCTTGCATCAAGACAGGAACAGATCTTATTAGTTTGCGATAAGTTAATTCGAATAAGCTTAAATTTAAATCCTAATCAGCATTGTAAGCCTGACGAATTAACAGAAATTATTTCTAGCCTTTCACCGGAAAGTTTAATTGGTATCAAAGGAAAACAACAACTTGATGTTGAAGATGTTTTAAATACTATAGCAGCGTTCAATAGCAATTATTTAATTCCTAATGGATTTGCATTGTCCGTTAACTATTTTGGTAGGCCCGAAGTGGTGTTTGCTCAAATTTCTCTAGACTCCTTGAGGGAGCAAGAATATCTAGATGGTAAATTGCTTCATGGGAAAATGAATATTATTCATCGCACCAACGATACGTGTGGTATGACGTTTGGTAATTTAGCACTTACAGATCCAGAGTTATCAAAGAAATCTAGTGAAGGGTTATATAATCTTATTATGTCAGGCCAG
>JBILET010000365.1:0-3941 GCA_044351935.1 Bdellovibrionota bacterium | reverse complement strand
GAACACGGTATCTACGGTACTAATGAAGATAACTCTACTAAGACTTTCCGTGCATTATATGGTTTTGCTAACCAAGCTCCGTTTACTTGCGGAACTTCTTCCATGGGAGCAGCCCTTGATGTTAGTGGTCGTCACTTAAACTCTGGTTGGGCAGATCCTCAGACTCCTAACTTTGCTATCGTTGTTAGTAATGGTCGTCCTAACCAAGTAGCAAACGGTGCTGCTTGTACTGGTACTACTGCAGGGAATTCTCCTTGTGACTGTGCTGCTGCTAGAACTGAAGCTATTAATCAGCGTAATACTTTGATTGCTCAAGGTGTTAGAGTCTTTACTGTTTACTTAAATGATGCAGGATCTTCTTGTAGTTGTACTCAAGCTCAGATTGATGCTGGTAAGTCTTTCCTTCAAAATCAAATCGCTTCTCCTAATTCTTACTTTGAAGCTACTACTTCTACTTTAACTTCTGTTTTCAACACTATTAACGGGCTTACTCAGACTTTTGTCGATTGTGACCCTAGTCAGTTCCCTAATGATTGTGGCGCTAACTGTGATACTACTGTTAATGGTGGTACTTGTAAGCCGATTGCTTGTCCTAGCACAAATTCTTGCACGCCTTTAAATGTTAATGGTGCAATAAGTCAAACCGATATTGAAGCAGATCGTCTTAATAAAAAAACTGTCAGTGCTACGCGTGTGCTAGAAAGAATCAAAGGTAAAAAAGATAAAACTACACAAAAATTTATTCGCAAAGCTCGAGCTGATGCCAAGGCTGCTTACACAAAATCTTGGACAAATGTTTTTGGGCTTATTCCAAGTACCGTCTACTTATGCCCATCTGGATGCGCTACACAAACGACTCTAGTTGGCTCGAAAAGTGTAGTGATTGCTAGTCTTGATGCTCAATTAGCCGTTTTTAACCGAGTTACTAAACAAATTCGCAGAGTTACAAAGAAATCGTCATTTTTAACTACAACTAAGCGACTCGAAAAAGATGCTAAAGATACTTACGCAAATATGCGAAGACTAATAGACGATGTGCCTAACGGCAGTTTTGGGAAGAATTGCTAACTTACTGGTTTTATTAATTTTATCACAAAGCTTGGTTGTGCACATTTAAGGCATTCGAAGCGCTAATGCATCGATATGTCCTAATTTTTATTAAGTTACCCTGAACCATTATGGTGCATAACTAAGATATTAGATGGGTCATTATATGCAAATAACACAACTTAAACTTAATTCATGCACTAAGTATTCTTTGGCTTTTTTATCATGCTTTATTCTTAGTTTTGCATTAACAATCTCGGCGTTTGCCCAAACGGTATTAATCGACGGCTGGAACGTCACATACCAAGGAAGAAGCGAAGCAGGCGGCAACACAACATTTAGTTACCGAGCATGCCCAAGTGCTAGCGGAGCAGGAAACATTACTAGCTTTACTCTTGGTGTTCCAAGTTGTTTTCCTCCATTTGAAATCGTAAGTGTTAGCCCAACTACTTCTGTTTCATTAAGACGTGATGATACTAATGGTGCATACGGTATTCTTTGGACTGGTTTAAGCGGAACTTCATGTCGTGATTTTAGTTACACTCTTAAAGGAAGTATTGCTGTAAGTGGAGCTAACGGAATTGGTGTTGGACTTACCGATACTGATACGTGTGGTGGATGTTGTACTACTTGTGGTGAAGTTGGAAATCTTCCTGGTCCACTCTGCACTGTTAAAGGTGTAGGAATCTGTGGACAGATGTCACGTGGTGATATCTCTATAATGTTTGATCAGAACGCTTGTATTTCTCAAAACGGAGCTAACGCTCAGCGTGCTGCTGCTATTCAGTTTGCTGTTAATCAATCTGCTCTTAGAGTCAGATCACGTATCGCTATTGGTAGTTATCACTACGGTAATACTCAAAGCTGCGATACTACCGGTTGGCCACAAGGTTATGCTGTTCCTTACATGAAAGCATACGCTAGATATATTTCTTTATTAAATGGAACTCTGTCTACTCCGGTTACTGGCTGGGACTACGATGGTTTCTTACAACCTGAACACGGTATCTACGGTACTAATGAAGATAACTCTACTAAGACTTTCCGTGCATTATATGGTTTTGCTAACCAAGCTCCGTTTACTTGCGGAACTTCTTCCATGGGAGCTGCTCTTGATGTTAGTGGTCGTCACTTAAACTCTGGTTGGGCAGATCCTCAGACTCCTAACTTTGCTATCGTTGTTAGTAATGGTCGTCCTAACCAAGTAGCAAACGGTGCTGCTTGTACTGGTACTACTGCAGGGAATTCTCCTTGTGACTGTGCTGCTGCTAGAACTGAAGCTATTAATCAGCGTAATACTTTGATTGCTCAAGGTGTTAGAGTCTTTACTGTTTACTTAAATGATGCAGGATCTTCTTGTAGTTGTACTCAAGCTCAGATTGATGCTGGTAAGTCTTTCCTTCAAAATCAAATCGCTTCTCCTAATTCTTACTTTGAAGCTACTACTTCTACTTTAACTTCTGTTTTCAACACTATTAACGGGCTTACTCAGACTTTTGTCGATTGTGACCCTAGTCAGTTCCCTAATGATTGTGGCGCTAACTGTGATACTACTGTTAATGGTGGTACTTGTAAGCCGATTGCTTGTCCTAGCACAAATTCTTGCACGCCTTTAAATGTTAATGGTGCAATAAGTCAAACCGATATTGAAGCAGATCGTCTTAATAAAAAAACTGTCAGTGCTACGCGTGTGCTAGAAAGAATCAAAGGTAAAAAAGATAAAACTACACAAAAATTTATTCGCAAAGCTCGAGCTGATGCCAAGGCTGCTTACACAAAATCTTGGACAAATGTTTTTGGGCTTATTCCAAGTACCGTCTACTTATGCCCATCTGGATGCGCTACACAAACGACTCTAGTTGGCTCGAAAAGTGTAGTGATTGCTAGTCTTGATGCTCAATTAGCCGTTTTTAACCGAGTTACTAAACAAATTCGCAGAGTTACAAAGAAATCGTCATTTTTAACTACAACTAAGCGACTCGAAAAAGATGCTAAAGATACTTACGCAAATATGCGAAGACTAATAGACGATGTGCCTAACGGCAGTTTTGGGAAGAATTGCTAACTTACTGGTTTTATTAATTTTATCACAAAGCTTGGTTGTGCACATTTAAGGCATTCGAAGCGCTAATGCATCGATATGTCCTAATTTTTATTAAGTTACCCTGAACCATTATGGTGCATAACTAAGATATTAGATGGGTCATTATATGCAAATAACACAACTTAAACTTAATTCATGCACTAAGTATTCTTTGGCTTTTTTATCATGCTTTATTCTTAGTTTTGCATTAACAATCTCGGCGTTTGCCCAAACGGTATTAATCGACGGCTGGAACGTCACATACCAAGGAAGAAGCGAAGCAGGCGGCAACACAACATTTAGTTACCGAGCATGCCCAAGTGCTAGCGGAGCAGGAAACATTACTAGCTTTACTCTTGGTGTTCCAAGTTGTTTTCCTCCATTTGAAATCGTAAGTGTTAGCCCAACTACTTCTGTTTCATTAAGACGTGATGATACTAATGGTGCATACGGTATTCTTTGGACTGGTTTAAGCGGAACTTCATGTCGTGATTTTAGTTACACTCTTAAAGGAAGTATTGCTGTAAGTGGAGCTAACGGAATTGGTGTTGGACTTACCGATACTGATACGTGTGGTGGATGTTGTACTACTTGTGGTGAAGTTGGAAATCTTCCTGGTCCACTCTGCACTGTTAAAGGTGTAGGAATCTGTGGACAGATGTCACGTGGTGATATCTCTATAATGTTTGATCAGAACGTTTGTATTTCTCAAAACGGAGCTAACGCTCAGCGTGCTGCTGCTATTCAGTTTGCTGTAAACCAATCTGCTCTTAGAGTCAGATCACGTATCGCTATTGGTAGCTACCACTAC
>JBILET010000195.1:0-3951 GCA_044351935.1 Bdellovibrionota bacterium | reverse complement strand
AGTTTTTATAGGAATTAAGCGATGATAAGAATATGTACAATTTTTGTTCTTTCTTTGTGTCTACAATCTGCGGCATTTGCAGACTTATTGTGTGTTAAAAACGTTGCATCGGTGAAAAGCTCAAGAGCCTCACTTAGTAAAGTTTTTAAAGTAGTAAGAACCAGTAGATGTCCAAGTGGATTTACTCGCGTTATCAATACTGACTCCTTTAAGGGGGCAGATGGCAGCAGTGGAGCTAATGGTCAAGATGGCTCCTTAGCTATTTATGGAGATGGAAGTTCGGGTGATGTTGTATTTTCCTCTAGCGCTGCGTTTGATGCTCCGCTTGCTCAGTATAATAATTGCACTGTAAATTCAGGTGTAACATTAACTCTTTCCCATGGCACAACTATGAGATGTGCTGGTTCAATAACAATAAACGGAACGATAAATATTGAAGTTGGCGAGTACGGCGGATTACTAGAAGCACAAACTCCGGCTGTTCTTGGACATCCGGCAATACAAGGATTTACATCTTCTATTGCAAGAGCTCCGGCGCAACACCCAGAGTATGGCAATAATGGTAATGATAGATTTGGAGGTCGAGGGGCAACCGCTTGGGGTTCAAATACATTAAAAGCAATTATAAATCCTGGACTAAGGGGTGGATCGACTGGTTCTGGTGCGCTAGTTTCATCATCTACACCAGGTCTTGGTGGTGGCGTTGTAAGAATCATTTCACGAGGAATCATCCTAATATCTGCATCAGGTCAAATTACTGCCAACGGTACCGCAGGTGGCGTTGGAGCAGGAGGAGGAGCAGGTGGGGTAATCATCCTTGGATCTAAAACATCAATTTCTAACTCAGGTAGTATTTCTGCACGTGGAGCCAATGGAGGAAGTTCCGATGCTCTTACTGGTGTAGGCGGAGGCGGTGGCGGCGGAATCATACACTTTGTCGCGCCATCTATTGTTGCTGGAACTACTGATGTTTCAGGTGGGAGTGCTGGAACAAATACAGGAAATGTGACTGCTAACCCGCGTAGCGCGGGTGGCGGAGGCGGAGCCTCGGGCGGATCCGGTGGGTTTGGTGCTTCGGTCTTAACGACTAACTCACAAACTGGTCAGCAGAGTGGAACAGATGGTGTTGTATTTCAATCAACAACAGACCCAACAATACACTTATTATAAATAAAACTTTCTTAATCAGTAAATTTAAGAATAGTAGCGTCCAAATTCATTAGCTAGAAACGTATCAAGCGAAATTTCCTCAATCATCCTAAATCCAGGATGTGGATCAACTTCGTTTGTTAAAAGTATATCGATAGGAGCTATTATTCCAGCGGCTGTGGTGATTCTTAGATTCGAAGTCCTCGATGCAATCGATAAATATCTAAACTGCGGTATTCTACTTCATGGCTGAGCTAGAATACTTTGTGATACGTGCAAGCACAGCAAAGTTGTCGCATTCTCTTGTAAGCGACGCGGAATCTGTCCATCTTGTGATATAAAACGAGCATTAATATTTGCTGAGCACTTACACTCAGAAATCCTAAAGCCAGTAGCTCACAGGCACGTTGTGTTTTCACTACCTATTCGATGTCCCCTGCTTTCAAACTGATTGTTCAACCAAAGTTCAATAGCTTAGATACGGTAGTCATTTTCTAACCTTCTGGTAAAAATCAACCAAATTGCTTCAATCGCTGAATGTACGATACTAATGTGGCTTCTTGTCTGACTTTCCATGAGTCTGAACTAGAATTGGCCTTCATTTGAGTTTTGATTTTTCTTACTCTTTTCAGAGAGACACTATCAAATGTTGCCTATTCAAATCCCTCAATGTCGTTTTGATCTATAACTAAATTAGACAACTCTTCTTTTAGTTCAGGTGAAAGTTCAGAGCTGAATTCAGCACTAACCTGTGCAATAGAACGCGACTCGCTTATATACTCCCGAAATACAAGAGATTTACTTATACTTTCAATATCACTACGTGAACTATCGATCCAATTATGTAGTGTGCCATCTGATGTAATACGTTCTGCTTGGTACAAGAGTTTAAATAGCAATCCCTTTTGTGGGTGGAAAGATGCAGGTAGTTCGATTTTTGGAACTTGGCAATTATTATTTAATGAATCAATCCATATCTGTGCACTTAATATCCGAGATTCAAGTGACTTTGGATCCATATGATGATGAAGCAACTTATCGTGCTTAAAGAAAATATGATAGACTTTGTTGAAACTATTGGCCCAGTTTATTCCAATTCCAATACGCTGAAGCATGGCAACTATCATACATAATTTATTTGTACCAAGTATTTGTTCGAATATCTTTTCTTCATATTGTAAGACCTCCAAAGGATCTTGATGCTTTATGTTAGCTACCTCTAAGGCGAGTAACATATGAGCCATCGGCAAAAATGAACCAAGAAGAATGCCAGCACCTATGGATATCTCAGGTATTGCAGACCCGATAATGCCACCTAAGTCGCACTGAGGAGCAATAAATTTATTAAAGACTTTTTTTTGCTCAGAGTTTAGTTTTTTAGCTACTATAGAGTAGTAATATTTAGATGCAATTATCATTGCAAGTTCATCTTGATAGAAATTCCCTGCTATTTCTCTTAGCGTCATACAATGAGCATTCGAAATTTGTTCTTCGAAAAAAGTTAAAAATGCTTTGAATAATGTGACTTTAAGCGTTGGGGATTTTGCGAGCCTGCAGAATAAATAATCAACAGGAGTAGAAGGAACCTTTGATCTGAATCTAATCGAATCGTAAATTAGTGCTTTGATCGTTAGAGGGAATATTTGTGGAACTCTTCCATATGAGTCTACTAATTTGAACGCATTCTCATAAGAGGATGATTCATATATCTCATTCGGCGTATTCATCATTAAAAATGCATATCAAATTAAGATCTAGTCTCGTCCAATACTAGAATTATAATTAGTATTTTTAGATGAAGATATATTTAAATGTGGTAATTTTTATTAAATTGTAAAATTTACAATTATATTGATGCATATATTCGCTATACACATTCAAATTTCATTAATTTCTCATGAAACTGAAGAACTAATAAATCCAATATGTCTGTGATTGAGATAAGATAAAGCACATTAGTACTATCATCTTTTACAGGAAGATGTCGAAATTTTCCTTCTGACATAAGCATCATTGCATAGGCAATTGTACAGTCTCCATCTACACTAACAGGATTTTTGGTCATATACTGCGAGATAGGCGCAGTTGGTTCGTACGTGCTGTCTGCTAAGCACCTTTTAAAGAAATCTGACTCAGAAAATATTCCTTCTATACTCCCATGTTCATCAGTAATTATAACACACTGTGCACCTATAGAAGACATTAACTTCATCACACTGGAAGTATTTTGTTCGATAGATGCGATTGGCGCTTTCTTGAGGGTTAATGAGCTAATACTTGTGTAAAGCATTGCTGTATCAATAAAAACATTCATTTTAGTCATAAGTCTCCTATTTATTTTTTGATTATTTTCTTATTGATTCGATAGGACATTTTATTTCTTTGGCTGTAGTCTGAACGAATTTCTTTTCATCTTGGTTGTACTGAATACCTACTGGTCCTTGTATTACATCTTTTATGCTCATTCTTTCCCCACGGCATATAAATTCGACACCACCAAATAATTTTCCTTTCACATTACAAATACAATCATTTTCAAGGAGTGAGCTAGAAATGATCTCATTTTGTTCTGATTCTAGTTTATTCATTTTTTCTAAGATATCTTTCCCCTTTTGGTAAAGCTTCTCCATTTTAACTCTCAGTCCTGCATTAAGAAGTGTTAATCGCTGGGGATTCTTCGCATATGGACCTAACTGTAAGCTAATTAAATTGTTAACTTCTTTGTAACTTTTAATTTTGCTTACCAGCAGAGAAAAGTCTTCGTGAATTTCAGGAATAGATCCGAAGATAACATCAGTTGTA
>JBILET010000193.1:0-3978 GCA_044351935.1 Bdellovibrionota bacterium | reverse complement strand
GAATGGGGTTGGGATCTTGCTCTGCGACAGTCTCTCTGATGAGAACTTTGATCGCATAAGACGATCTCCAACCCCCGCATCTTTAAGTTTGCAATGACTCAAAATGCTTGGCTACTAACATACGAGGATCGCAGAGGTACGCAGGGTAATTTATCTATGATGCTTAATTTTTCCTGATCCTCTGCTTACCTCTGCGATCCTCTGCGGTAAAAAAGAAAAATTCGCCGCGGTAACTCTAAAACTACAACACTATATTTAAGTAGCCGGAGGCTGAGAACCAGAAGCTTTTGCTGCGGCTTCGCGTCGTTTTTTCTCTTCTTCTTTCTTCAAGCGAGTGTAATCAAGGTAGCATAAGTTTGCTTGAATATTGTCGGTGTTTGAATAAACGTAAGCTAAGAAAAATTCTGTTATAGTCGCTTTTCGGTTTTGTAATTCTTCTGCAAGTCGCAATACAAGGTTTACGCGGTGCTTGTTCTCGTTTTCAAAAGCTTCCCACCACTTGCGAGCTGATCCAGTTGTGTTATCCCAATCAAGACGTTTTTTAGTTTCATCAAGCTTGGTGCGAATTTGATCTTCTGTCCATTTCCTAGTATCCGAGATTCCAGCCGGAAGGCCACCAGCTCCACCGCCACCTGAAGCAGGAGCTGGAATTTCCATTGGAGCATCTTCGTAAACAATTTCGGACTCGCGAAGTTTAAGCTCTTTTTCAACTTTATCGAATTCAGAAATTCGTTGTTTTGTTTCTGGAACCTTATAATAAGGAACTAAATGTCCTTGGAATGCCGGAGTATTGGGCATAAAGAACGTCGAAATATTATCAATTGGACGACCTATTTCATCAGGGGTTAACACTGCACGTTGCTGAACTTGTTCCTGAGACGAATCGTTTTTACTTGCAAACCATTCAATAAGTTTTTTGTTTGTACCAATTGACTGAGTCTTAAATCGAATGGTCATTTGACCTGTTTCTTTAGAAGCCCACTCGGAGTCAACTAAATCAAGCGCTGGCATGAATATTTTTGTTGAAAAACCTGCAAGTACCGAATCTGCGTTTTGTTCGTAAATTGCCTTTACTTGTGCAGTAGACTGTATTGCTGCAACTATGCTTACGTTTCTAGACCGTAAAGTGTTAAGTTTTACGTGAATATCTGGGATTCTTCCTAGTGAAGAAGCAAACTCATCGATTACTAAGCTTACAGGTCTTGGTAGTGTGACACCTTCTTCACGTTCTGCTCGTTTTGTTAAGAATCGTAGAAGCTCAACCACGATAACGTTAGCCATAGGGCGTAACATTTCGATTTCGGATTCTTTAAATTCAACGATAAATAGTGTTGGTTTTGAAACTATTGATTCAAGATCTAATTCGTTATGCCAAGTAGTGGCTCGAATCGCACCTAAATCCCACTGGCTTACGCGCATTGAAAGCTCAGACATTATTGTGTCTGCGTTTTGTGAACCGGAATTTACTAGGTCAATAAAAGTTTGAGTTGTTCTTCTAGCTTCGGGCCTTGCTGCTAGCCAGTCTTTTAATCCTGTATTACCTGATTGAATAAGCTGGTGCACTCGAGGCATAGACATTGTGTCTTTTCCAGCCTGTTGATCCTTTAGAAGGCCCACCATAATTGCATTCAGTACAGCAAGAGCGTTGTTTCTAAAGAAAGGTGTATCAGATTTAGAGTTTGGTTGATCTGTAGCCATGATGATTGTGTTAGCAATCAATTTAGCATCTGTATCGTCTTCGATTTTTCCTAATAAATTCCACGAAAGGGAATTCAAAGTATCTAATGGGTTAAATAAAAGTATATTTTTCTCGGGGTTGTAATGCCTGGTCATCGCAGCAAGTTTTCGCCACATTTCAGGCTTAGAGTCGATGATGATTGTAGATCGAACTTTCGACATACAATCAGCGTAAAGAATAGGTAATATTAGTTTTGTAGTTTTACCAGAACCTGTTTTTGCAACAATTAGGATGTGTCGGTTTCTTTCGCCGGTTGGAATAACAAGTTTAGTTGATTTAAATGCTGTGCCTTCGCTACCTCTTAAATCAGTTACAGGTAAACAAGTATCAAGTTCGGGGTCAGTGGATTTAGTCCACTTAGCAATAGTTTCGGTGTCTGCTAAGTTTCCGGAACCTAATTCGTTAAACTCAGAACGGTTAGGTCTATGTTGTTTTTTGCGACGCCAATCACCAAAGAAACCAAACTCTCCAACTACCATTCCAGTTTTTTTGTAAGTTTCATGAGCAATCAGTGAAACTGATATCAGGTATAATAGAAGAGTCAGAAAGACAGCTTCTTCGAAAACAGTTCTTCTGTAAAATGGTGCTACTGCGTAATGAAAAACAAATTCAAATACAGGAACAGGTCGATGATCTTGATGTACTAAGCTCATCCAATCAAATATCGCTTGAATACGATTTGTTACTGCTTCAGGATTTTGAAAGTGAAGGATTTCGGCGGCACAAAAGAACAGGCCAATTGTTCCAAACCAAAACGATTTACTACCGCGTGTGAACTGCAAAATAACAAGCGTTACACCAGCAGCGCCAAGGGTTAACAAACCTACGCTTTTAGGTAAGTTGTAGAACCAATACAAAAACTGAAGAAATAGGATTTCGAGGGTCTGTAACATTTAAAAATCTAAAACTCTATTCAACAATATCTATCGGAAATTTCCCTAATTACCAAAAGTACTTTAATAATATCACAATCCTAGGGCCTAACCGACCCGTAAAATATTCAATAAAATTGGTATTATGAGGGGAGGACATTTTTAGAACAATAGCTTAGAAATCAACTATTTGGGCGTTTTTGGAGTTGTCTAGGCTGCGCGAAACTTACTTAGCAAAGATTCAAGCTCATTTATTAGTTCATTTGTAGCAATAGAATTTAGTATGCATAAAGCTAATTCTTGAGACTGATTATGGTTTGTATCGTAGATTCTAGTCATCGTGATCCCATCAACAGTCTTTTCATTTAATTGACTAGCAAGAAACATTTTTGCTTGCTCGACTACGTTTTTAGGTAAATCATTATTTTTGAGATTTAAATTTTCTATAATATCCCCTCGACGATTGATCACTACGTAACTTTCGGATTTTATACGCGCTAAATACTCTGCTGTAATAGGGGGGAAAAGTTTTTGTGTGTTAATTTGATGATCTATGATCACACCTACAATTTGGTTAGGTTCCACAAATTCAGCACGAACTTCTAGTGCTTTATAATAATCTTTCGAGACTTCCCATCTGTAAAATTGATTAATAGGAGTTTTTTTATCAAGACAATGACCTATAGCCTCAAGCAATAAAACTCTATCGTCTGTGTTTGTATATCGAAGTAGTATATCTGTGCCTCCAACAAATC
Source organism: Bdellovibrionota bacterium (assembly GCA_044351935.1). Classification (GTDB taxonomy): domain Bacteria; phylum Bdellovibrionota_C; class UBA2361; order UBA2361; family JBIKWN01; genus JBIKWN01. The sequence continues at coordinate 613 of JBILET010000193.1, read as the reverse complement.
TGCTAATATTGTCTCCAAGAATCTTAGAGGCACAAGCAGTATCAAACTCGGCGTTGCCGGATCTAAGATCTATTAGGAAGTCTAAGTAGAAATTTTGGTTAATCACCGCTATAATTTACCCCTTTACTACCCTTATGACTTCAAGTTCGCCTACAAAAAGACCTCTGTCAATCGTAATTCTTGGCACTCGTGGGATACCTGCTTCGTATGGGGGGTTTGAAACTTTTGCCGAAGAACTTTCGACAAGGCTAGTTGCTCGCGGCCACAAAGTTACGGTTTATGGAAGAAAATTTTTAGGGCAACCTCGGGGTACACCCGAATTTAAAGGTGTATCAGTTAAGTATACTTTCACTGTTGCTCAAAAATATTTAGAAACTCCATTGCATGCTTTAACTAGTAACTTTGATTTAATAACTTCTAAGTATGATGTTGCATTGTTATGTAATGCTGCAAACAGTCCTTTTGCATGGATGATTCGAGCCCTTGGAATTCCTTTAGCTATTAACGTAGACGGCATCGAAAGAATGAGATCAAAATGGAATAGTCTTGGTAGAGCTTGGTACAGACTAGGAGAATATTGCTCAACAGTCTTTGCGTCGAAGGTGATAGGGGA
>JBILET010000192.1:0-3989 GCA_044351935.1 Bdellovibrionota bacterium | reverse complement strand
TTTTTAAGAACACTCAATATCAACGAAGAGGAAAGTTTTAATAACAATTTTAAACTTGTTTTAACTATCCCAGTAAAAAGCAGTAGCAATGATGTTAGGACGCTGAACACGGCCGCAACAACTTTAACAAAAGTGTTCGAAGTCACACCTACTAGACCAAGCACAAAGAACTAAAAATTGCCGCCTAACCAGTTTCCTACTTTCTTTACTAACCGACTTAGACGCCCACTCTTCACCGAACTCCTAGCTTGGCTTTGAGTTAAATTACCATACGACAGAAGTCCTATAGATGCTCCAAATGATGGATCAGAAACTAGATCTGATAGCCCCGAGACACTTAATGGCACCCCTATTCTAACTGGCATTGCAAAACAACTTTCGGCAAGTTCGCAAATATATTTTTGATTCGCAACTCCTCCTGTAATTACGATTCCAGAAGTCAAACAATCATGAACTCCAGCAGCAACTAATTTAGATTGAACCATTGCAAAAATTTCAGCTATGCGAGGCTCGATGATATCCGAGAGTAACTGCATACTAATTAATCTAGGCTCGCGATTGCCAGTACTTGGGACCTCTATACTTTGGTCATAGCCACCGCTTTGACGCTCCGTGCGAGTCATTGAAATAGCTTCACCATACTGACATTTAATTTCTTCAGCTGCTGCTGTGGGCGTCATTAGGCCAGATGCGATATCCATAGTTATATGCGCGCCACCAACTGGAATTACCGAGGCATGAATAACAGCGCCTTCTTTAAAAACAGTAACATCAGTAGTTCCTGCTCCGATATCAATTACACATACTCCAAGATCTTGTTCTTCAGCAGTAGTGACTGCTCGACCAGAAGCAATTCCACTAAAAACAATATCACTGACTTCAAGTCCGCAACGGTTTGCGCACTTAACAATATTTTCGGCGCTAGCTACAAGACCAGTTATAATGTACACCCTTGCTTCCAAACGAACACCATTAATACCAAGTGGTTCCTTGATTCCATCTTGACCATCTACAATAAATTGCTGAGGCAATACGTGCAGCACTTCCCTATCCATTGGTATAGCCACAGCTTTTGCAGCGTCAATAACTCGCTCAATATCTTCAGCGCGAACTTCTCGGGATTTTACTGCGACGATTCCATTGCTATCCATTCCTTGAATGTGGGCTCCAGTAATTAACCCATAAACAGAGTTCACTTCGACTCCAGCCATTGATTCTGCTTGCTTAAGAGCTTGCTCAATTGAATGAACAGTGTGGTCTATATTTGTAAGAACTCCTTTTCTAAGGCCTCTGGATGGCGCAACTCCTACTCCTATAACAGAAAGCGCACCCGCACTACCAACTTCTGCAATTGTTACCTTAGTTTGATGCGTGCCTATGTCCAGGGAGGCAATAACCGAATTCTTTTGAACCATATCCCAAAAGTAAACGCAGTTTGGCTATTACGGCAAGGCTTTAATTTTTATATCTTCATTTTTTTGACGAAGAGGCCAATGGGGTGCCCTCGGGCACGATCGGAGCCGTGTACGCAACTACAGCTAGCCTATTAAATGCCAAATCTATTTTAGTCACTTCATGTATTCGGGCCGAAACTTCGGACAATACTAGTTTTAATCGCGTAACCTGATCGCTTAGGCCCTCTAAGTTCTGCCAATTATTATCAAATTGAACCGAAAAATTAGCTTTGGACGGCTTAAGAAGTAGTTCGCCGGTTGGTAGGAGCTCTATTCTCGAGAACTCAATTTTTGATTCCTGTTGAATTTTGGTAACCGCTTGTTTTATGTATTCAAATCTAGCCAAAACTTGGTCGCTAGACGTTCCTTCGGAATAAAGACCCACTACAACTTTGGGCTTCTCTTCGCTAATGCTCATAAACTCTTTAAGTTTAGTAGCCAAGTCCGAAGAAGGAACGGCGTCAAACTCGTTGCCTTCCAAGTCCAATAACACTGCTGTTGCGCCTCGAATTGCTATAAAGGATGGTTTTCTTTCTGTGATTTCAATAGAAAAACAGTTAGGAGGTATCTCTTGGCTACACCCTGATACAACCACTTCCTTAATAATTTTGATTCGCTGAAGATCAGATGCGATTGATTGTCTATTTAACCACCAATACACATTATCTTTGTCATTTGGTAGTAGTGCCGAAATTTGGTCTTTGGAAATATTTTTAGCACCAAGCACTACGACTTTTCGATCGTATAATTTACTGACAATTATTTTGTGCTTAGGGTCAATGTAATCTGTATAAAACTTTATCGCAGAAGGTTTATCTGCGATCCACCAAATACCGCACGAAACAGTTATCAATAGAACGCAAATGACTGTGGCCTTAATAACCGAAAATAAGAATCGAAAAAGTTGTATCACCAAACAAAGACTACCAGCGAATAACCTCTGGCTCCAGATCAATTCCGCATCGAAGTTTAACTTGATGTTGTGCATGCTCCATAAGAGCAATCATATCAGAGGTTTTTGCTTGCTTATTTGGGTTTACAATCCAATTTGCATGCATAGGTGAAATCATAGCCTGGCCAATTTGATACCCTTTTAATCCCAAGGACTCGATAAGTTTTCCTGCAGAGCCTAGTTTTGAATCTGGATTTTTAAAAACAGAACCAAAAGATGCGTATTGTAGGGGTTGGTGTTTTTTTCGATCTTCTAAATTTTTCTTATATATTGCTTCAATTTCATCAACAGATTTTGGGATTAACTTAAGTTTTACTGATGTAACGATCAGATCGTGTGGCAAAGTGTTATGTCTATATCCCCAGTTGATATCTGCCTGTTTAAATGTGACCTGTGCTCCGCTAAAGGTTACTGCATTAACTTCAACTATAACTTTAGATATATCACTTCCGTGAGCACCAGCATTCATTCTGACAGCCCCTCCAATTGATGCAGGGATTCCTCCTGCAAACTCAAGCCCACTTAAACCCGATTTGCAAAGTTCCCTCGAAACAACTGGCAAATACGAACTTGCACCTACTACTGCAAATTCATTTTCAATATTTGAATATTTGAATCCTCTTCCTAGTTTTATGACTGGATTGTTGGCAATCCCACAATCTGGAATTAAAAGGTTACTACCATTACCAATTACTTTGGGAGTTAATTGAAATTGGCTTATTAACCGTACAGCTTTAACTAATTGCTCTACATCCTCAGGAACTATTAGTATAGAAACAGGACCACCCGAAGCTGATGTAGTTAATTTAGCTCCACTTTCATTTTGTATAAATGGAATATTCTGTTTTTCTAATTCCTCAACGAAATCCAAATGGCTCATCGTTATTGCTGTCTAAATTAATTCTTTTATCTTCGCTGGAAGTGATCCAATAGAACCTGCGCCTAAACACACAATCACATCATCTCTTGATGCAAACTTACATACTGATTGTCCAGCGTCGTGTAGTTCTGGAATATACTGCTTTGATTGATGATCAAGAGCTTTTGTTAAGCTTTCGGAATTAACACCTTCAATAGGCTCTTCACTTGCTGCATATATATCAGTAATAGTTACCGTGTCAGCATCAGAAAAACAATTTAAAAAATCCACAAAACAATCTTTTGTCCTTGAGTAGCGATGCGGCTGAAAGATTACATGAACTTTCCCATTCCCTTGAATCCACCCAGATCTTACAGCAGCAAGTGTTGCTTTTATTTCAGTTGGATGATGCCCGTAATCATTAACAACAGTTATGCCATTTTTTACAGCAACCACTTCTAGGCGTCTATTAACTCCGGGGAATTCGCGCAATGATTTTGCTATGACTTCTGGATTAACATTAAATTCTCTAGCGACAGCGATTGCAGCAAGGCTATTTAACATTAAATGCACTCCTGGGATGGGCAATGATGCTGAAAGATAGAATTTACCATCTATAAATACGTCGTAACTAATTCCACCTTTGATATGTTTAATATTTTCGGGTCTGATTTGCGCATCGGGACTTAATCCGTAACTTACTTTTCTTCGCTGATATCGTTGG
>JBILET010000191.1:0-3990 GCA_044351935.1 Bdellovibrionota bacterium | reverse complement strand
CTCACGTTCATCTTTAGTTTCGCCGACTGCTAGGCCACCAATAGCTAGACCATCAAAGTTAAGAGACGATAAATACTGAGCACTTTCAATACGTAGTTGTTCAAAACATGCACCTTGTACAATTCCAAAGATTCCAGAAGAGCTATCTTTTGCTTCGTTTAATGAACGCACTGCCCAACGATGGGTAAGATCCATAGCAGCTTTTGCCGTTTTTAGATCCACAGTTGATGGCACACATTCATCTAGCACCATCATAATGTCAGAGCCAAATTGCTTTTGGGCTTTAATGCTAAGCTCTGGGGTTAAAAGAAGTTTCTTGCCGTCTATGTGACTTCTAAAATGAGCTCCTTCTTCTGTTATTTTTCTAGCGTGTGACAAACTAAAAACTTGAAAGCCACCAGAATCGGTAAGAAATCCACCTTTATAATCTGCAAAATCACGTAGTGAGCAATTTTCAAAATATTCGATACCTGGCCTAAGAATTAAGTGATATGTGTTGGCAAGTAGGATCTGAAAGCCAAGATTTTGAATCTCGTCGGTTCTTTGCGATCGTATTGCTCCATGAGTGCCAACAGGCATAAAAATTGGTGTTAGACAATTTGCATTGTTAGTTTTAAGACTGCCTAGTCTTGCTTGTGTGCTTTGGCACTGTGTTTGGACTGAAAAATTGACCGACATATTTTGACTAGATACTATTGTGACTCATGAAGATTCGAATTGGAACCCGCTCTAGCCTTTTAGCCATGACTCAGACACAGATGGTGGCAGATGCTTTGGTTGGCGTGGACTCTTCTATTCAATACGAAATAATTCAAATAAAGACTTCCGGGGATTCTAAACAAGGCAAGATTACAGCTGGGTTTGGGGATAAAAAAGATTGGGTTTATGAACTAGAACTTGCTCTTCTTAATGGGCAGATTGATATAGCGGTTCATAGCGCTAAAGATGTTCCTGGAAACACCGAACCCGGATTAGATATTCTTCCTGTACTTGAAAGGGCAAATCCTTTCGATATTTTTATCGGAAAACTTACTCCAAATGGTTTGCGTTTAAAATTTGATGAGTTAAGTGATAGTTCGGTTATTGGGACATCGAGTCTAAGAAGAAAAGCTAGTCTTCATTTTTATAATCCAAAATTTACTGTTCTTGATCACCGAGGTAATGTACCAACTAGAATTCAAAAACTAGACGACAGCGATTCATTAGACGGAATTATTTTAGCTTGTGCTGGTGTAGAAAGATTAAACGCTTTATCAGTAAATGAATATGAAGTTCTGCCTTCGGATATTATGCTACCAGCAATGAATCAAGGTATTTTGTGTGCTCAGTTTAGAGCAAAAGATGACCTTATTATAAAAACAATACAAAAACTTTCCAGTAATGTGTTAAAGACAATTTTTAAAGTAGAGCGAGCAGTCGCAAATGCCCTAGAGGGTGATTGCAATAGTGCTATATCGATTTTTGCAAATACTGACAATCATTTGAATAATAAAATTAAACTTCACACTAGAGTAATGAGTGTGCCCCTTGCTAAACAAATTCATCATTCTACTTTGATTGATAGTTCCGATGATAACATATCAAAAAATTTTGATGCTGTTATTAACGAACTAATAAGTTTGGGCGCTAAAGATCTAGTTTAAACTTCGCTGTACATTTGAATAAGAACTTCTTTTGAACCCATCTTTCTTGATGATGGATGAACTGCTTTGTAGGCTGTGACAATCGATTCCTGAATCTCGTCTAGACTAGGTTTAGTATCGTCATGTCGCGTCTGGTATTTTTTGATTTGAGTTAATGCAGAGTGTATTCCTTTAAGACATTTAACTAGATCGCATTGTCCGCGTAGTGTTAAATATTTGGCACGCGGACCGTTTTGGCACTCAATATATTCAATAACTGAATATTCATCGTTACCCAATTTAGCAAAAAATTGCTCTTGGTCTATGTTGTTATCGATTTGATATTTAATACTTGAATCTAAGGCGTATGCTGCATACTCTGGCGATAAAGACGGTATATCAGTCAAAACAAATGTTCTGACTTGAACAAGACAATCTTCGCAATTTTTGAGATTCCCTTTGTTAAATTCCGAAGCAGCAAGCTCCAACCCATAACAGATTCTAATATGATGTTGCCCAGTGCCGACTTTTAATCGATCTAAGTTGCTAGCAAAAAGCTTTATAGGCTGTTCTTTAGGAATATCAATAGAAATCCTAGATGACGTATTCTTAGAGGCACCAGACAACAAATTCGCATTCATATGATTATAGATTATCAACTAATTAGTATTACTCAAATTTAATTGTATGGTTCAAAAGACCCAGTTTTTGTCGTCATAATTTGCCCTGCACCCGTTCCTAGAAGTCTGGTTTCGTTGGGTATTTGGTATGCCCCTAAAATTGTCTGTAATTGTAACTGAGGGCCGTCAAAAGACTTTCGGATAGCAAGAAGCTCGATTAATGCTTGAGCAGCTGCATAACCTTCTTGTGAATAAACTTTAGGAGCATGACCGTATTCATTCTTAAATCTTTCACTGAATGTTTTGTCTTTTGGATCTGTGGGATAAATCGCATACATATTTTTATATCTAGATGGATCTTTAGAAAAAATAAATGCTTGATCCAAGTGTTGTGTTGTTAACACTTGTGGTTGGATACGAAGAAGTTGGCACTCTTTTGTGAAAAGATCTAATCCGTTGTAATCAATTACCATAAAAGTAAGTTGGGGTTTGTTTTGTAAGATTTTTTGCGCTGCAAGTTTTACAGTATCAGACATTAAGCTAGAAGGCGGAAAAGCATACTCAAAAACCACAGGTAGTTTTAGGTCTGATGCGATTGCTCTGACAACATCTGCTTGCCTTGTGCCAAATGGTAAATCTGGATAAATAATTCCGATAGAACTGATACCAGAATTAACGATAAAACTTCTAGCTTGTTTCTCGATTGATGAAAGTGAAAGCCCGTTTGAGTAAATAAATCCAGAAGATATTGCACTGTCACTCAATATTTCAACAGGATTTGTAGGAGTAATAAAAGGAATTTTATTTTTAATCGCTACAGGAATTGCAGCTTCTGCCAGGTAATCCCAAGTTCCGCCAATTGCTGCTTGAACGCGATTAACTTGAATGAGTTTATTAAAAGCTGATACCACTTTAGCAGGTTGGGTTTGATCGTCTTCGACAAAAAGCTCTACTTCTATGCCTTTTTGTTTGTATTCTTTAACAGCTAGCAAGGCGCCGTTTAGCCAGTTTTGTCCTTGCTCACCTGCGGGCCCAGTTAAACTAGCAACAGCACCAATTTTGATAATTTTTGATTTGTCAGAATCGGACGAGCTACAACCAGCACAGAGCACTAATAATAGAGCAAATAAAAAATGGTAAAGAATCTTATCTAAGTTCCTCATCCATCTTTGCCAAAATTGCCCTACACATATTTACGTTGTCAGAGTGTCCTGTCATTTTAGCAGTAACACGTCCTTGAATTTTTCGACCAAGTAAATAAAGGTCGCCAATTGCATCAAGAATTTTATGCCTTACAGGTTCGTCAGAAAATCTAAAATCAGTATTAATTGGCCCACTATCACCAATAAGCACGAAGTTATCAAATCTTCCTCCAAGAGCTAAACCGTGCTTTTGAAGATTGCTTATATCTTTTACAAACCCAAATGTACGGGCTGGGGCGATATTTTTTTCGTACTCTTCTATTGAATCAAGAGTAAACGAAAACTCTTGTCGATTAATAGGTGCAGGATATTGTAATGTGTAATCTATCGAAAACTTATCAGCTGGCTCTATTTCGATATATTCATTTTCATTTTTTGCAACTTTAATTCGGTCTTTTATTACAATTGTCCTCCATTGGTCGCTAGATTCTTGTGTAACAACACCAATAGAATTAAAAAGAGAACAAAATTCTTTTGATGATCCATCAAGAACTGGCACTTCACCGTTACACTTAATCAATAGATTACTAATGCCATACGCATGAA
>JBILET010000190.1:0-3991 GCA_044351935.1 Bdellovibrionota bacterium | reverse complement strand
TAACTTATTCCTGATTTAACTACCCCCATACTAAATAAATCTGCGGCTAAAGTAGTTCTTACCCCCTGCTCTGCACAAAGAAAAATTAAGTCCGATACTTCTTCCATTACAGAAACAATATCTGTAAAAATTACTTCATCAATAGCATATGCTTTTAGAGCATCAGCAACTTCGCCTGAAGACCTAAGGAGTCTAATAGATGAATTAGGATTTAGTTTTTGAATTTGATCTTTAAATTGTCGTTCTCTTTCGATGCTTACTCTATCAAGAGCTGCGTATGCTCTTATTCCAATTCCTAATTCAGGTCTAAGAATAATTTCTTTTGTAAGTCTGATAGCCTGATCAGAAGTCCCACATATAATTAAGTTTCTAAAGTTTCTTCCTTTACGCCTCCAGTAACGAAGAAATCTTAATACTAGGAATCTTTCGAAAGTTAGAAGCAATGCAACTGTTAAGCAGAATATACCTATTAAGCTTCTACTAAATTCCATTTGCAGCGAGAATAAAAGTGCCGCAAGAACTATAAATGTAATTGCCGAACTTAAAATAGAGGCACCAAATATCTGCCAAAAACTTCTTAATCGCATACTGCCATATGCTCCAAACCAATTTAGGCAGACGTTAAAACAAATTCCAGAAACAATAAGAACAAAAATATAATCATTTAATGGTGCAAGCGGATTTGGGTTTGAAGGAATTAAAGATGGTAAAGTTTTGTGCCAAAACTCAGCTGACGACCTTGCATAATAAGCAAGAACAAAGGCCAGGATAATAAATAAATTATCACAAACACGTTGAATAAATGAGATAAATCGCCAGTTTTCCCTTAGCAATTTGAGAATCCTTCAAAAAAATGAAACACTACTATTTGTATGAACCAAATAGCTTTACAGGAGTTTACCCGTGCAGGTTAGATTAATGCAACGGATCGACTATTTCGTTGGGGTGCCTATCTGCACTTTATTATCTGTATATGCCCTGTTTCTTAAGTTTTTATATAAAATTATTCACACACTAACAGGATCTTCCCCAAAAAAGCCGACACCAAAAAGATTGCTATTTATTGAACTTAGCGAGATGGGTTCGGCATTTTTAGCATATCCCACTTTAAAACGTGCTGCAGAAAATTTTGGTGCAGAAAATATTTTCTTTTTAATTTTCACTAAAAACCGTGAATCTGTTGATCTGCTTAAAATTATCCCACATCAAAACGTAATCACAATATCCGATAAGTCATTTGTTCAGTTTGCATTCGGAACATTAACTGCTCTTTTTAAGATCTGGCAGTGCAAAGTTGATACAACAATTGATATGGAGCTTTTTTCTAGAGCTACTGCAATTATAAGTTTTTTTTCTGGTGCAAAAATCCGTGTTGGTTTTGATAACTTTACCGACGAAGGTTTATTTAGAGGCACATTTATTACAAATCGAGTACTTTTAAATATACATCATCACATATCGCTTAATTTTTTAGCCCTGTACGAAGGAATATTTAGCGATAATTCAGAGCTTCCCCAGATTAAAAAAAATGTCTCTGGATATATGTGTGACTTGCCTCATCTAACCAAATCACAGGAAGACAAAGAAAAAACTTTTTCGAAACTTCAGCAATTAAATCCTAAAATTAATAAAGATTCTAAACTTGTTGTTCTAAATCCAGACCCAGGATTGTTAAGCTTGCGTGGTTGGTCAACTGATTCTTACAAACAAGCTGCTAGGGAACTTATACAATCCAATTCTAATCTTTTTATAGTCCTTATGGGACTACCAAGATCAAAAGATTACGATAAATTAGTTTTCCCAGAAGAATATTTAGACCGATGCGTTAACTTTTGTGGTCACACTTATAATTTAGAGGATGTAATAACACTATTTAACGTGTGTCATTTACTTATTTCCAACGATAGCGGCCCAGGGCATTTAGCTTCATTAGCCAGAATCCCTGCTGTGGTATTATTTGGCCCAGAGTCCCCCGCTAAATACGGCCCACTCGGAAATCAAGTGACTTCTTTATTTGCAAATTTAAGTTGTAGCCCATGTTATAGTGCGGCTAACCACAGGCATTCAATTTGCACAAATAACAGGTGCCTACAAGCAATTAGCGTTAATCAAGTAGTAAATGCTGCTAGTAAGTATCTATAAACATATCAACTAGTTAAAATCTAATTTTATTTTTGCAATTTTATTCCTAATTGCTTCATCTAATGTCTTTAGCATGAAAAAAGACAGCAAACTTACAATTTCGATCTGTTTTGAAGAAGATTCTATTAACGATCTATTCTCGGCATTACTTAGATCTAGAGGTGTAAAAACAAGAATTATTTCCTCTTTTAAAGAGATCGATAAAACAGATATTCACAGCAGAATTAAAGTTATCACCGAACCTCAATTTGCTTCCGAGATACCTGAAGATTTAAAACATGACTGCTTAGTTGTAGGCAACAAGGAAAGCTTAAAAGGAATCTCGGGAATAACCTTGTCTCGTCCTCTGACGGAACAAAAGATTGAGACAGCAATTGAATCGTTACTAAATTAAATTCTTAAGTCTGCAGGAATATAATTTTGGGCTTCGGCTGTAAAATCTTCTGCAGCGCATTCAAACAATCTTTCTTGCGAATCATCTTGATAGTGGCAAAGAAATATCTTTGAACCCTTGTTGTTACGGGGATATGCCACGTAGTAAGAGCATATTGGGTCCCCAGAAAACGCACTCAAAGAAGTAGCTCCATCAAAAATCATTTTTACAACTACCATTGGTTTGGCAACAAATACCTTGGTTGAAGCTGTTGGGAATAGCTCGTCTAGCAAACCAGGTGCAGGGTTTGGTATATCTATATCACTAACCCCTATTTGGTCATTAAGTTCTTTTTGAAACATTGAATCGCTCATAGCGATAGATAGTGTAAATCATAGATTACGCTAGTCAACGCAAAAAACGTTTGATTATTTAAATATAATCTTATAAAAGAATTAAATGGATGTATTTGGTCCTGTTTCTGATAGGTTACACGAGAATAACTCTAATAACGCAACGCAAAAATCCTTGTTAGGATTAATGCCAGAACTTGCGATTCCTGGAAGATATATTGTTGATAAACTGCAATCAGTATCAGTCGATGAAGTAGCTGAAATCGTAGAAAGACATCTTTGGGTAAAATTTTATTCAGATAGCACAGCAAGCGCAGATCGCAATCTGATGACCGAAGAGCAGCGTAACGATGCACTTGCGGCTATGGGAATTAAATTTGACCGTCAGGCTGGTAGAAGGCGTATAGATCAATCTATCTTAACTGGTGAATGGGACAAGTTAATAAAAATCTTTTCAAGCAAATTATCTCGCCAACATCCAACAAAAGATCAAAACGGTCAAAAGTTTGTCGAATCAAAAGAAGATTGGTACACAAGGTATTGTCATAGACAAACTGTTATTACATACGAGTATGCAAAACTAGTATCATCTAGAATTATCAATCAAGGTTGGACTGACGTTGCGATTTCTCCTGCGGAGTTCATTTTTATTGCAAAGCCACTTTCTGAAATGGCAGCCAACAAGGCAGGTTATTTTAAAGCATCAAATGCAGCTAAATCTTCAATCCCGATTTTGGGAACTGTTGTTTCGGACAATTGGTACGCGGCTCATGTAAAACAGTTGTTTCTGGCTCCATACTTAGAAGAGTATCACCGTCTAGAAAAAATTTGCGGCAAAAGACTTTTTTAGAAAACCTATTTTTGCCCTCTTTTTAAGTTAATTACGGCAGCGCCACTACATGTTTCTGTTGATCCATCTTCGTAAGACTTAGAGTGTGAAATTGTAATATTTACTCTACCTTTTCCGCCACGTAATCTTCCTTGAATAATTACTGTAGCATCTTTGAAATCAACTCTTGATTCGTCGATAAGGTCAAATGTTGCATTAAAATTTCCGTTTGATCTTACCCGAATTAAAGGTGTTTCGGATTTTGTAATTGTAGTGTCTCGATCACTTGTAGAT
>JBILET010000188.1:0-4039 GCA_044351935.1 Bdellovibrionota bacterium | reverse complement strand
ACCTACCTTCGCTGACTCTAGAACCCCCAAGTGGTATATAAATATAGTCACGAATACAGTTTGATAAACTCATATGCCAGCGACGCCAGAAGTCACCTGGGTTCTGTGCGATGTATGGTCTGTTAAAGTTCTCGATTAAATCAAAACCCATCAATCTTGAGCATCCTCTGGCTATGTCTGTATATGATGAAAAGTCAGCTAAGATTTGAATGCTAAATCCAATCCCACCTACAAATAACATCAACATAGAAGGATTTTTTAGATCGAAAATCATGTTTACATATGTTGCAACATTATCAGCGATTACAATTTTTTTTACGAAACCAATAAATAGTAAGTCGACACCTTGGATAAAATCACTTTTATTCCATTTTCGCTGCTCTATAACTTGAGTTAATAAATTTGAGGCTCGCGAAATTGGTCCAGCAACTAGTTGCGGGAAGAACGCCATAAATACGGCAAAGTCTATAAAATTACTTTTAGCTTTGAAGTCTTTGCGATAGACGTCGATGGTATAGGCAAGAGCATGAAACGTAAAAAAAGATACGCCCGCAGGTAGTAATATTGATAAATGAATGGGTAAATTTGGGAAAATAATTTTTAAATTAGCTAAAACAAAATTAGTGTATTTAAACCAGGATAGAATCGAGATTGAGATTACAGTACATAGGATCAATGCTTTCTTGGCAGAAGCATGGTTGTTTTCATCGTTTAGTTTTTGAATCCAAAGGGCTGTATAAAAATGTAATACAGTCATTCCTAACATCAGGAATACAGTCCACGGTACAGCCCATCCGTAAAACAGATAACTTGCAAAAAATAATAGTAGATTCTGAAGTCTGTGACCTGTTTCTTTGCCAAATAAGACAGGAAAAACCCAGTATAAAAGCACTACTGTGGGCAAAAAGATAAAAAAAGCTAAGTCAGTAAAAAACATAAAGGGTTTAGATCTTTGTTGTTATTTTAGCTATAATTAACACGTGTCAAATCCTGCCACCACCTCTATACAACTAGCCAAATCTCCAATTGGACATCAGTCTATTTTGGCAAAGTTATTTTCCTTGGTGCAGCAGGATAAACTACACCAAGCAATATTGCTATCGGGGCCCTCGGGAATAGGTAAAATATTAGTAGCCATAAAGGTGGCGCAGTCTTTAATGTGCGAATCCCTCAATCCTGCAGGTGTCCCTTGCCAAGATTGTCGAGGATGTCGAATGACAATCAGCTCAAATCATCCAGATCTATTCTTATTTGATCCGTCAATAACAGAGCAGTCTTCGGTAGAAGCGTTTCGCGAGTTATTACGTAATTTGAATTTAACATCGTTAGTTGGTGGCAAAAAAGTTGTTCTGATTGATAACGCCGATCAAATGTCTATAAGTACTGCCAATATTTTCCTAAAAGGACTTGAAGAGCCAAGACCTAATACGCATTTTATTCTAGTGAGTAGTAATCCGTACAAATTGCCTATCACTATTAGAAGTCGAGTCCAGGAATGGCGTCTTGGTAAACTTACGAAAGAACAAGTGCGAGAAGTGCTTTCCGAGAAAACTGGTCGCATGGATTTTGAAAAAATTATTTCCCTTTGTGATGGCTCTGTTACAGCTGCAAATGATCTGATTGAAAACAGCGAGTTAATTTCGGATCTTATACAATTTGTTACTGATGTAGTTTCTGGTGAATCAGCTAAATCTTTTGTATTTGTTAGTAAAATAGCCAAAGACAAGGATCAGCTTCGTATAATCTTACCAATATTAACCAGAGTTATTCGATTAAAAATGATCGGCTTAGTATCCAATACTGAAACTAATGATCCAGATAGCATTGATGTATGTAGTAGGATTTCTGGTTTTCTAGATGATTGCATAAGCGCAGAATACGCAATACTAGAGAGAAACTTTAATCCATTGTTAGTATTAAACGACATAGTTGCTAGAGCCCTTGGTGTGGGTGTAGATAAGGGATTATCTGGCACATCTGCTGCAACATCATTGAATAGTTATTATTAATTTTTTTTATTTTATTGAGTATTATTATGGAAGAAGTTCAACCTGAAGTAGGCACAGTTGCACAACCAACTACACCTTTAATTGAAATCGATCATTTTGCACAAGTTGATTTGCGTGTTGCTTTGATTAAAGAAGCAGTAGCAATTCCAAAATCAAAAAAACTTCTTAAGCTTCAACTTGATGTTGGAGAACTAGGAGAAAGACAAATTCTTTCTGGAATTGCTCACAAATACACACCCGAGGAACTGGTCGGTCAAAAAATTATAATTATTTCTAATTTAAAACCAGCTAAACTAATGGGCGAAGAAAGCCAAGGTATGTTACTAGCTGCTTCCACAGCTGGTGATGAAACCTTAGCTTTGCTTGGTTTAAGTTGCGATATCCCCGCAGGTACGCGAGTTAGATAGAACCATAAAATCTACTAGATTATGCTTATAGATACCCATATCCACTTAGATTTTGAAAAATATCAGCATGATTTAGATCTGGTTTTAGAAAGAGCAAGAAATGCGTCCGTTCTATACTCAATCTGTATTGGTGCCGGAGGGGGAATCGAGTCAACTGATGGTGCTTATCGGTTATCGCAGAAATATCCCTCTCAGTTATTTGCAACTGCTGGCGTGCACCCTCATGATGCTGCAAAAGACATTAGTGAAAATGATTTAATTGATCGAGCAAGTAGGCCAGGGATAGTTGCAATTGGCGAGACTGGTTTTGATTTTCATTATGATTTTGCTCCTAAAGAGTCTCAGGAAAAATGGTTTAGATTTCAAATTGAATTAGCAAAGTCAAAAAAACTCCCACTAATAATTCACTCGCGCGAAGCAGGAAGCGAAAGCTTAAATTTACTCACAAAACTAAACGCTCACGAAGTCGGAGGGGTCTTCCACTGCTACAGCGAAGATGACCAATTTGCAAAGAAGCTAAAAGATATAAATTTTCTTGTATCTTGCACAGGAACTGTAACTTTTAAAAAAGCTCAGCCCTACAGAGACATAATCAAAAATATTCCCCTTAATCAGCTAATGCTAGAAACAGATGGTCCATATATGTCACCCGAGCCATTTAGAGGTCAAAGGAGCGAAAGTTCACACGTAAAAATCATAGCAGAAACAATTGCTAAAATTCATGATACTTCACTAGATGATGTTGCAAATATAACGACACAAAACGCCAAGCGACTTTTTAAACTTCCGATTACATAAATATTTAGAACCTATATGACAAACCAAGAATGTAAATTGTTTCGAGTTGAGTTTGGTATGTTCAAACTAGATGGTGGAGCCATGTTTGGATCGGTACCAAAAAATCTTTGGTCTAAATTAATTCCAGTCGACGAACAAAACAGAATCCCACTTGCTGCAAGAGGACTTTTAATTCAGCAAGGCTCAAAATTAATTTTGGTTGATGTCGGAATGGGTGAAAAATGGGATTCAAAAAGTCGAGATATATTTGCGATTCAAAATAATTCGTTTGATCAGATAAAACTTGATCCAACAAAAATTACAGACGTAATACTTACTCACTTGCACTTTGATCACGCAGGTGGAATCTCGGTCTATGATGAAACTGACTCTACTCATACTAAAATTAAGCCAACTTACCCTAATGCAAAACTATTCGTGCAAAGAAGAAATCTAGAAGTTGCTAAAAAACCATCTGTTCGCGAAAAAGCCAGCTACTTAAAAGAAAATTGGCAAGTCGTGGATCAAATGAATGTCGAGCTTTTAGATGGTGATACTCAAATTTATCCGGGCATACGGACTCATGAAATTTTTGGACATACCGATGGACAGCAATGGATCGAGATAGAATCCGAAGGAAGAAAGTGGTTATTTACAACAGATCTAATTCCAACTAGCAGACATTTACCAGTACCTTTTGTTATGGGTTACGATCTATGTGCAAAAACGGTTCTTGAAGAGAAGCAAGCATTTTTAGAATATGCCCTAAAAGAGCAAGCAGTTTTGATTTTTCAACATGATCCAGATCTACCTGCTGCAACTATACAAATTAACCAAAAAGGACAT
>JBILET010000083.1:0-6148 GCA_044351935.1 Bdellovibrionota bacterium | reverse complement strand
ATTTGAAATAAAACAGGTGAGATATTTGTTGATGGCATTTCCCACGGCTTTAGTTGTGTAAGATCGATAACATCAATAGAAACTTGGCTTGCGCTTTTATGTCTTGATTTCAATGGTAAATATTTAATTTGCCCCGAAGTTGCTTTGTAAAATGTTTCGATTGATGGAGTCGCCGAGCCAAGTAATACACACGCCCCATCTATCCTTGCCTTAACAAAACTTAAATCTCGAGCATTATATCTAAGGCCTTCATTTTGCTTAAATGAACTATCGTGCTCTTCATCAACGACAATTAATCCCAAGTTTGGTATCGGACAAAAAAGAGCAGATCTTGCACCTATAAGAACTTTTTTTGTTCCATTTCGAACCAATTCCCAATTAGACCATCTTTGACGTTCGTTAAGCCCGCTATGCAGTACAGCTACGTTATGACCCAATCTTGCAAAAAATCTATCAACTAACTGTGGAGTTAGGGCAATCTCAGGAACAAGCACCAAGGAGGACTTTCCTTCATCCAGAAGTGTTTGAATTGCTTCTATATATACTTCGGTTTTGCCACTTCCTGTTACGCCATGAAGTAGAGCAGCGTTGTCTTTTGGGTGTTTAATTATTTGGATAATTTTTTGAAGTGCTTCAGTTTGAGCTTCGTCAAGTTCGACAGCTGTTTTTGCCCAAGGTGCAGGTTGTATATCTGCTGCGCACAACTCGGCATCTTTTTTTGAAAGGCTTATTAATCCTTTTTTTGCTAATTCACGAACTGATGCAGAGCCATTCTCAAGTTGACTAATAATTAAATCAACTGGAAGTTCAAAATCTGGGGATTTTGCCAAGATATCCAGAGCTCTTTGTTGATTAGCGCTTCGAATCTTAAGGTCTGCAAAGTTTTTAACAATCAACTTTGCCCAAGATATTTGTTTAGGAGGTTTAAAGTTTGGTATCGCCGTATCGATAACAACACTGAGTGGTTCCCCATAGTACTCCGCAATCCACTTATAGAACTCTAAATCTGAGGAATTAAAACAGCATGAGAAAATAATGCTATTTATTTCTTTAATTTTTGTTGAATCACCTCTAAAGCTGTCAAAAAGTTCTACTACATAACCTAAGCTGACCCTACTTTTACCCAAAGGAGCCTCAACCTTGGCTCCAAGAGCAATTTGAGGCACGAGGTCCTGTGGGATTTTATAGGTTAACGGCTGCGCCAGTGGTCTTATAACGATGTTCGCAAACAAATAAACCCCTAATTATAAAAATTGCGCATTTTTCAGCTGCTACTTACAGTGTACTTTGACATCTTACAATATGGGAGAGTTGCGGAATTCACAAGAAATTACACTAGCTCTTTCAAATGAATGGGTATGCTCTGCGTACTCGCAAATTTAATGCTCAATGAGCAAACATTTTTGGGTCGCTTTAAATGGATATTGGTGCGCTGTTTAGAAAAAAACTGAATTTTTTTGGACTAGATATTGGTCAGTCTTCGATAAAACTTGCAGAAGTTTCATTCGACAATGGCACTTACACTGTAGAATATCTAAAATATCTAAAAGTTTCTGGGGATCTGTTTGCCAACCAAATCCTTACGCACTCTGAAAGATTTACAGAAGCATTTTCGATCGCACAACAAGATCACTCTTTTGATAATAAAAAAGCTGTAATAGGAATTCCCGGTCCGAGTGTATTTACAAAAAGAATAAAAATTGCTCGTCCTGCGCCAGAAGAAATTGCTAGCACTATTATGTTTGAAGCAGGAAATGTTCTACCGCAAGGTAATCAAGGAGTAAAAATTGATTATCACATACTATCTACCAGTACTAGTGAAACACTTGATGTATTATTAGTGGCAGTTAGAAATGAAATAATTGATAGTTATATCGAAGCAGTTGGAACAGCAGGACTAAATGTTGGAATCGCTGATGTAGATTTTTTTGCATTGCAAAATTGCTTTGAAATTAATTATCCAGAGTTAGTTAACTCTACGGTCGCGCTTATAGATGTTGGTCATCGATTCTGCAGTTTATCTATATGCAAAGATGGACAAAACTTAACAATTGGCGATACGACTATTTCGACTACGGAAGTTACTGGGTTTGCCGCTGAACTTAATAGGTCATTAAAATTTCTTTGGGGATCGTTATCGGGCGACGAGAAAATTAGTAAAATAATTTTAGCAGGAGGAAATTCAGCTCTTGAAGGATTAAAAGAAGCCGTCGAACAAAAAACCAATATCCCTGTTGAAATAATTGATCCTTTTAGAAAAATATCATGCTCAATTCCTATTGAAGGTCCACCTGCTCAATATGCAATAGCGCTTGGATTAGCTATTCGCTCTTTTGGCGATCGAATAGAAATTGAAGAATTGTAGTTTAAGGATTTACGAATGATTAAGATAAACTTACTCGGAGACGAGGAACAAAAACCAATCAATTCCTTACTATCAATGGTGGCTGTGGGTGCTTCTGTCGTACTTACTTTGATAGTTCTTATGCTTTATCAGTGGTACGTTTCTTCTGCTCTGATTGATGTCGAAAACAGAATTCAAATCACCGAAGTTCAACTTAGTTCATTGCAACAGAAAACAAAAGAAGTCGATAGCCTTAAGAAAACAAAAGAAGAGCTTGAAAGTATTACTTTAGCAATCGCAATTCTTAGAAGATCTCAACAAGGCCCTGTTCGTCTTTTAGACGACATTAATCAATCCACCCCTGCGCGAATTTGGATAACTGCAATCGATAGTAAAGTTGATAGAATGAAAATTACTGGACTTGCGATCGAAGATGGTGAAATTTCTGATTTTATTAAAAATCTTCGAAATTCTTCGCTGATACCAGAAGCAGAGTTAATAGATCGTAGAGCAGTGCCATTGATGCAAGTAAATACTTTTAACTCATTCACCGGAGATCAAACAAAACGTGTCGTTAGAGGTGATAGAAGCCAACTATCAGGCGTTTTTAATGAAATTAAAACAGAAGCTGAGGCACAAGGACTTACCTATTCATACGGAATTCCAGAAAGTAGTTTGAAAGAATCTATAGCTACAGTTGGGGATGCTGCTACTGGTGCTGTAACAAAATTATCATTTGATGATATTAAAAGCAGAGCGAAAAAAAGTGCAGGAGGAAGACCTACGATATTTGCATGGGAAAGTTTAGAGCAAGTTCGTGGCTTAGGATTTACTGCTGATTTAAAAATCAGATACGATGACTCTGGGGTTGATATTGAAGCACTTTCTCAAACATTAAACGCAACAGAAGAAGTTAATATAGTTAAATCTAAAGGCAAAAAATAAGCGATGTTCGATATTTGGGAAAAAATATTATCTAGGCCTAAACCACACCAAATTGGGATGTGGATTGCTCTTTTGGTGGTCGTAACTTATCTATTTTGGACATTTTCTTTGTCTTCCTATTTTGAGCAATATTCAAAAGCTACCGAATCGTTAACAAAATTAGAATCTCAACTATCCATAGAAACAATTAAGTTACGAAACTTGCCAGCCTTAAGACGAGAACTAGAGCAGTACACAGTACTTAACCAAAAAGCTTTAGAGATGCTTCCCAAAAAGGGACAGGTGGAAGGATTGCTTGACTCGGTATCTGATTTGGCGCAAAGGTCAGGGCTAAATGTTAGTACTTTTATCCCACGTCCCGAAATAAAACGTCAGTTCTATGCCGAGATTCCAATTGATATGGATATGTCAGGAAGCTTTCATCAAGTTGTTACGTTCTTAGACGAGCTTTCAAGGGAGTCTAGGATAGTTAACGTTCAGGACATTATTCTTGATAATCCTAGGGGATATACCAATGATAGTGGCGTGGATGTTGATGTTAAAGTAATACTAAAAACCTTCAGATATCTCGAACCTCACGAGCGACCTCAGCCTTCTAAAGACTCCAAGGGCAAGACGAATAAAAAAGCGTCTTGACGAGAATCGACACATCGATTCTCATATGGTGAGCAGGTTATTTTAAGAATTTCAAGGCAAATGCTAAGTCCTAGTGATCTAGGGTTCTAGTTGGATTTTAGGTTTGTCCTGTAAATACTGAGGTGTTTTAATGAAGAACAGTTTTGTCGAAACTAAGGTTTTAGATCGTAATTTAGGTTTTGTTAAGTATACTAAGCTCTCAGTTAGTATCGTACTGGCAAGTTTCCTAGCTGGATGTACTCTTCTAGAGCTAGATACAGTATCAACATCTTCGCCAAATACGTCAGCAGAGCAAGTCGCTGTAATTTCAGATAGTCAATCAATTCAACGCCAGCAGATAGGAACACTTGCGGAAAATGGAGTTGATGTATCAATTGCATACTCCAATGGTTCACAAGTCATCGAGATTAATACTGGAAACCCGGACAGTGCGGTTATTACACAAAAAATTTCAAATCCAGATCGACTGGTTTTAGATATAGATAAATCACAGATCTCAAAGAGTAGCACCATACCTGTTGCGGATAACTCTATTGTCTCTGGTATTAGAATTGGATCTCATGGAACTAGCACAGATAGTTCATCTAATAAGGGTCGTATAGTTATCGATCTTAAAGCAGAGGCTAAGGAAACCATTAACCAATCAGGGCAGCAAATATTAGTTGCTCTAAATTCAGCTGCTGCAGCACAACCACAAATTGCTAAGGAATCAAACCAAATTGATCCACAAGAACAGAAACTTGCGCTAAACGAGACCCCTGTTGATAGAATCATTACAGAAGAAATTCAAAATAATTCTACTGCACGAAATTCAAGTGCAAATACTATTACGGCACTTTCTTTGGAGTCACTTCCAGGCCAAGGTTCTGTTGCGATAGCAACTTTGACTAACTTAGCTGATTTTGAGTTTAAGAAAACTGCGCCATCAGAGTACATAGCAACTATAAAGGGAGCTTCATTAGCGACAGAAGCAGCGCAAACTTTATTAGCTGCTCCTCAGTCATCAGGTATTAGATCTGTTCGTCCTGTCGAAAAAAATGGAGATGTTATTCTTAGAGTTTTTGCTCAACCAGAAAATGAATTGACGGCAGTAGCTAAAGATAATCAGTTGGTAATTAGAACTCTAAATCAAGAAACAGATTACTTAGCTCAACCAAAAGTTGAAGCAACTCTTCCACCTGATAAGGCTAGCGAAGGTAAAAAACTATCTGATGAAGGAATTGATGTAAAAGTAGCAAAAACAGAAAAAGCCGAGAAATCATCATTTGCTTCTATAGGTTCTAACGGTAACTACACAGGAGCCCTTATTTCTCTTGAGCTTCAAGATGCAGATATTGATAGTGCTTTAAGAATCATTGCTGAAGTTTCAAACCTTAACATTATTGCGAGCAGCGATGTCCAAGGAAAAGTAACACTAAGATTGCAAAACGTTCCTTGGGATCAGGCTCTTGATGTTATCCTTAAAACAAATGGCTTGGATAAAGTGCAAGATGGGAATGTTGTAAGAATTGCTCCAGTGGAAAAACTTAGACTTGAGCGTGAATCCTTAAAACAAGCTCAATTAGCTGAAGATGAATTAGAGCCACTAAATGTGAAATACATTCGAGTAAGCTATGCGCGCGTGGATGATATTCAACCTTTAGTAAAATCAGTTTTATCAGAGCGAGGTGATGTAACTGTTGATGCAAGAAGCAATCAGTTAATAATCAAAGATATCAAAAGAGGATTAAAAGATGCTACAGAACTAGTATCTAAGTTAGACCTAAGGACACCTCAAGTATTGCTTGAAACTCAAATAGTAGAAGCAAACAGATCTTTCCTACGAGATCTTGGATCGCAGTTAGGATTTAGTTTTGTTCAATCACCAGAAACTGGAAATGCTACAGGATGGAATTTTCCTAACAGTATCTCGGTTGGTAGCGGACTGCCAAATTCAACTAATGCATCAAGTTTCCCAGCGTCAGTTACAGGCGTAGATGGTGGTTCTGCAATCGCACTAGCATTTGGAAGTGCAGATGGAACTAAAAGTTTGGATGCAAATATTTCTGCGCTTGAGCGAGAAGGTACAATAAAAATTATTAGCCGCCCATCTGTTGCAACCACAAATAACAAAACAGCAGAAATTACTAGTAACGAAACTATATCAGTATTGATGCCAAACGGTGGTATCAATACCGTAGTTGGTGGACAAGGTGGAGCTGCCGGAGGGCCTAACGTTGCTAC
>JBILET010000216.1:0-3690 GCA_044351935.1 Bdellovibrionota bacterium | reverse complement strand
AGTAAAGTCTTCTTTTGATTTCGGTACGGTGGCGCAAGGGACTGTCATTGAACACGCATTCGAAATTCAAAATAAAGGAGACCAACCTTTAGTTGTAACTTCAGTAAAAACTACATGCGGTTGTACAGCTGCTGTACCACCTGGTGGTGCGATTCAACCTGGATTGAGTGCTCCAGTAACGGTTTCATTTGATTCAACTGGATTTAGTGGGCCTCGAGAAAAAACAGTTCGTATCTATACTAATGATCCAGAAACTTCCGAACTGCAAGTTTCCGTGCAGGGTACAATCCAAAATGGTATCGAATTCTCACCAAAAAGAGTTCAAATTGGCGAGATTCGAAAGTCCGACCGGAAGATGACTCGTCTTGTATATGTGTCAACTAACGAAAAACTTAATCAAAAAATTAAATCAGTTTCATCTTTAAGTGACGCTGTTCAGATTAAAAATGATCAGATCGCCGAAACAGGAGGCCAATTCCAAGTTGAAATAGATCCTTCTAAACTAGACGGCGTATTTATGGAAAGAGTAGTGGTTACTGTCCTAGATGAGAATAAAGAACTTCCATATGTACTACCTGTGTACGGTAAGGTTGTAGGTAGCCTTATAATTGAACCTAAAATTGTGGCATTTGGGATGTTGGATCCTAACTCTTCAACTCCAGTAGTTAAGCAGGTAAAAATCGCATCTCCATCAGCCGATGTGCCCCTGCAAATCAAAAAGTTTGATATTAATAATCCGTCCCTGACTGTTACTTTAAAAGAGGTTCAAAAAAACCAAGAGTACATAGCGACTATCTCTGCTGTGCCAAGCCAAATAAAAAAAGATATTCAAGCGACACTATCAGTTGTAACATCGGATACAATTCAGCCTACAGTTAATGTAACCGTCTATGGCGTGGTGCCGCAAAATAAATAATCCCCCAAAGCGTTTAGCGGCATGTCTGTTAGCATTTTTTGCTTTAACGGGCACATCAGTAGCTCAGACTCAAATTGAAAAGTATGGGGTTCAATTTGAAGTAGACAGAGTGACTTCAACAGGGGTAGGGCAGTCTCTGGTTTTAATTTCCGGGCAAGAGCAAATTGTCAGCGATATTAGACTTCCAACTGTGGTTGTTCGCGAATACTTAAATCGTGAAGAACTATTTAAAAAGCTTACTTTGGTCAAAGTTTTAGCTCTTATACAAGGGGCAGTATCTAATAAGGATGAGATACTATACGACGAGACCCTTGCTGCTGTGTCTAGGTATGTAAGCGATAGCGATGAAGGGGTAGCGTTATTTTTTGATGCTTTATCAAGACAACCTCAAATTGCACAAAAAATTATTACACTACTCGAAACAAAAGCCGTTAATGAATTTTCACCTACTGCTTTACCGGAGCTAATAGCGATACTGATTTTAGATCCATCCCTTGAGTTGCCAGAATCAATTAAGCACTTAATTACAAGCAAGGCTGGTTTAGTAAAAACTGTCCTAAAAAATCGTTTTTTTAATGCGCTAAAAGACGCCAATCCAACTCTAGCTAAAACAATTCTTGATAAGTTTATTGCTGTTTATGGTAAAGACGATCCTGATGTTAGGTCTTTATCGGTAGTGTTATCAAAAGTTGAAGGATCAACTTCGTTGTCAGAGTTCACTGGCATATTAGTTGAGTTATCAGGAAAAGATCCTGAGCTAAGAAGAAGCCTTGCTACGATAGCACTCGATTTATTGCATGAACGTGGTTCTAAATTTATCCAAGATCAAAAACCAATAGAAGCTATTCGTGAGCTTTCAGGTGTCGATGTAGACAGAAGAACTCCACGAACTCATCAACTTGCAACACTTGCAGTGCAATCGTTAAGTTTCTCGGATTTTATTGATCTAAAAGAAGACACTAAATCTAGGGAATTTATTAAGTTCTTATCCGCTAAAGACCAAAATTTTCGTGATGCTTGTCTTATAACTTTAGAAAAAGAAATATTAAGCATATTTATTAATCAATCATTTTCAGAGCAGATTTTTAACGCAGGGTTTGAATTGATGTCGGACGTAAGGCCAGACCCAAATGCGCTAAATGATAGGATTCGAATAAAATGCATAGAACAAGCATATGAATCTGGCGATACATCTCCTATAAAATTTATAAAATCTGATATTAGAAGCAGCTTAACTTTTGTCGACGAAATTAAGCTTATAATTCTTTATCTAAAAAATAATACTATTTTTATTTTAGTAACGTTTTTAGCCGTTATAGGTTTAATATTTGGCGCAATTAAGAAAATTAAAAAATTAAAAGCTAGCCGCAGTAATTTTAAATCCGCCGATTATCACAAATCGAATAACAATACTTCTGAAGAATTAATAGAAGAGCCAGAAGAAGAACGTCCTCTATTTGTTAAAGGTCGGACGACAAATAGCAAGTACCCTGCAATGTATGTTGAATTACTTGCAGAGTTTGGGCTTAATCCAGATAGTACAATAAAAGAAATCAAAAGTGCGTATCGTTCGCGGATGAAAGATATACATCCTGATTTAGCAGGCGCAAGCTCGAAGCACACATCTGAATTTATACATTACCAAGAAGCTTACGAGCGGCTAATCGAGTTCCGTAAGCGTCTTGGACTTGATACGTGATTTTCCTTGGGCGTATAAACCCTAATTGATCCACTAAATGGAACTTGTTTAACCCGACTTGTCTTATGCAGTTTATGTGATGTCGATTCTATATCACTTTTAATTGCAAAATTTATATATGTAGGTAGGTTTTGTGATTTTAGGAATGCATTTGCAAATTCAACGTCTCCGCGACTTGCTATTCGAGAAATATGTTTAATGATTGCAGGTGAAATTAAATTACGTCTATTCATGTCGATATGGCTAGGGCAACTGGTATTCCAATGTGGCACGCTCTGTAACGTATCGAATTTATTCGATAAAATTGCACGATAGGAATTTGTTTGTAGCAAATTGCATCAATTTGTAAGGTGTAACTTGCTACAGCTTGATTGTGGTCTTCTTAGACTCTTTACAGTTAATTCGATAAACTACTGCCTTAGGCGAAGTGTTGCGCGAGGAAGGCTGTAAACCCGGCCAGGTTCGGAAGAAAGCAACCGTAGCAGATTCGACCTGTGATGTGACCTTCGCCTATTTTATTTTACGTAAACTATTTTTTAATTAATGTCTCATTTAGTTCTTGCAAGAAAATACAGGCCACTTGGATTTGCTACTGTCAGTGGACAAGAACACGTAACTAGAACATTAACTAACAGCATTAAGCGAGACAGAATTTCTCACGCGTTATTACTTACTGGGCCACGAGGAGTTGGTAAAACTTCAATCGCTAGGATTTTTGCAAAATGTCTAAACTGCCAAACGGGTACAACTGCTTCTCCATGTTTAGAGTGTATTAATTGTAAAGAAATTGCTGCGGGTACTAGTACTGCTGTTCGAGAAATTGACGGAGCTTCTCATAACAGTGTTGATAACGTCCGTGAGCTAATTGAGGGTTTTCGAACTCTTCCTGCGCCCGGGTCTAAATATAAAGTTTATATTATCGACGAAGTTCACATGCTAAGCACCGCAGCATTTAATGCTCTGCTTAAAAGCTTAGAGGAACCACCTCCCCATACTGTGTTTATTCTTGCTACAACAGAAGTTCATAAAATTCCCGAAACTGTTCTGTCTAGATGCCAGCGACATGATCTTCGAG
>JBILET010000187.1:0-4068 GCA_044351935.1 Bdellovibrionota bacterium | reverse complement strand
TAAATATTTCGTCTCGGGCTTACTTAGTATTTGCAATCCAAATGCATATGTAATTTTTGAAGTTCCCGACTGTACCAAGATTTTCAACAACTCTGATTATGCATACGTTTGGGAAGAACACATTGCCTATTTTACAGAAATTACATTTATAAATACGCTACAAACTTTTGGATTAGAAGTAGTAGAGCTTGTTAGATATCCCTATCAAATCGAAGATTCACTAATAGCAATAACTAGAAGGTCAAAAACTAATTTAGATACTAAGCGCACAGATTCTGCCAATTTGTTTTTTAAGTACACACTAGATCAAATGCGACATAAATATGCCCAGGCACTGGAACCATTTAAAGGCTCTACAATACTATTTGGAGCTGGGCATCTATCGGTAAAACTTATCAACCTTTTACAATTAAAAGATTTTTTTGAGGCAGTAATAGACGATGATCCTGTAAAAAATGGCAAGTTTATGCCTGGATCACATCTTCCAATTGTGTCTTCAGAGATTCTGTACCAGCACAAATATAACTTATGCTTATTAACTTTAAGCCCCGAGAGCTCTGGGAAAGTTAAAACAAAATTTTCGGACTTTGAAAGACAAAACGGAATATTTCTTTCTGCTTTCAGCTCTGATAGTGATTCTATATTATCTTATAACGTTAAGACGGTATCCTAATGAAAAAAACTTCCGATGGTGTATACATAGCCGAAGATAACGTCGTTAAAATCAATCGACAAAATATTGATTTCATCAAAAATGAAGCGATTAATTCAGACAAACAAAGAGCTAGAATTTGTGCACATTTATCCGCAGACCATACTGTCCATGAAATGCTAATTGCATTAACTGACCAGACATATGTTCAGCCACATAGACATTTAAAAACATTCGAATCATTCCACGTAATTGAGGGAAATATTTTAGTTTATCTATTTAGCCAAGATGGCAAGTTATCCGAAACAATTGAGCTATCAGATTATACTAGTAACTCAATATTCTTCTATCGATTATCACCAGGAATTTTTCATACTATTAAAGTAAAATCTCAGATTGCAGTTATTCACGAAACTGCTCAAGGGCCATTCGATCCGTTAAATACTGAGTTTGCTAAATGGGCTCCTCCAGAGTCCGATAAAAAATCTGCTGCAAAGTTTATGAGTTCACTTTTGTAGGCACGCATCGTGCACTAATAATGAACTACCACTATCGATTGTGACCTCTTGTCCAGTAATCATCTTAGAGTTTTTGCTAAGCAAAAATAATATTACATTTGCGATATCGGAAGCAGTCACAATGGACCCCAGCGCCGATACGTATTTTAAGGCATTGGCGCGTTTTTTCTGTTTTTTATAATAGTCAGCTGTTTCGGGTTTAATAAACGCATTTGTAATTACACTATTAACCCGAGTATTTTGCTTGCCCAGTTTTTGTGCGTAAAACCTAACAAGTCCAAGTTGTGCAGACTTTGCAATGTGGTAACCAACAGACTGCTCTGGTGCAACATATTTGGATGCATTCGAGTTGACAACAACTATGCTAGAACTTTTTGCTTTTTTAAGATGGCCAGACAAACTTAGTATAATTGCATTAGGAATATTTACCGCCATTTCTAATTCACAATCTAGCTCCTCTTTTTCCGATCCTCTGTATCTTTGAGCAAAAATTATCCCGGAAAGAAAGTCGTTTTGTGATTTGAACTTACTCAAAAATGTATTTAGTTGTTTTAGGTTGAGCAAGTCAAAATTATACAGCATTACATCATGATTTTTAGAATATGCTTGAGGCAATTTACTTCTACCTACCACCGAAACTTTACAGTTCAAAGCAAGAAGCTGATTGATTACCTCTATCCCTAATCCCTTAGTACCACCAATAATCAAATAATGAGGCTTAATATGTTTTTTCATTTTTAATTTAGAATGCTGCACTTTGGTAAAGGCACTATGAACTCACCACCTTTAGTAAAGAATTCTGCATGGCGGCGCTTTATAGGCTCTAAAAATCTCCAGGACAATAAGACTACTGATATATCAGAAGCATTATCATACAAAGGCTCCATAGGTGATATTGGTATCTGAATGCCAGGTGTATATAACCCATGCCTAGATACATTATCATCTAATATACCCTTAAAATATTGATGCAGATCATAATGGTACATTAAAGTCGTGCTAGTTGCAGATGCACCGAACCCATAGATTGTCTTTTTAGACGCACTTATTCTTTCTTCAATTGCATTTTTAACTGTTAATTTGTTTTCGAGTATCTGCTTTTCGTATTCGTTGTAGGTTGATATTTCATGCAGTTTTTCATCAGCTTCTGATTTAATCATGATATCTATCACATCACAGATCTGTCTTGGCCCATTTCTATGTTGTACAAAACAACGAAGAGAGCCACCTTTTGTAGGGATTCTATTGACATCAAACAGCTCTAGGCCACATTTATCAAAAAAATGTTTTAAAGGCTTGATTGAATGATAACATAAATGCTCATGATAAACGGTATCCCAAAGACTCTGGCTGATTATGTCAGCCAAATAGTTCACTTCAAATACAAATACGCCATCACTACACAGCAAGTCAGAAATTGCTCTTCCCATATCTTGCAGAAACTCAGAATGAGCAAATACATTATTGGCTGTGATTAATTTAAATTGTCCGTGCTTCTTTTTTATTTCTGCAGCACTACTTGAATTAAAAAAATCAGGTATTGTAGGTAATCCTGCCTTAGTAGCTTCAAGGGCAATTTGTTCTGCAGGATCAATTCCAAGTATATTTAAATTATGCTGTTTAAATGCTAGCAGTAATGCACCATTATTACTTCCTATATCTAATACCTTGTCTGAAGACTTTAAATTAAATCGCTCAACCATCGATTGAGCATAATTTTTAAAATGATCCGTTAAGCCAACCGAGAAGGAAGTTTTATATGTGTACTCGGAGAATAGTTTTTTAGGAGACACGATTTCGCTAAGCTGAACATTTCCACAATCACCACAAAGCATCAAAGTTAGTGAAAAAATTGGGCAATTATAATTACTTTGATACTTTAATGAGTATCCATCAGCAATTGGTGTGGGAGTTAAAGGAAGCGCTACCTGCAGTTTTTTTGAACTACAAAGTATACAAGTGTCTCGTAAGTATGAATCCATGTGGCTCGTTAAATGTAGTTTATTGATTAGATTCAGACAAACCTAAATAAATCTAAATCGGTTTATAAATTTAATTAAATTCAATACTAATTAACTGTAAGATTTTATTTTTACCACAGAGGACGCCAAGGAACGCAGAGGAAAAGATATAAAAACACTGCCCCAATTGGATAAATCTTTATTAACTAAATACCAATGCCCTGCTTATCTTAAGATATTGATTTTTATCAATATTATCAAGTACATAGAGATTCATATTCCTATCTATCTGCTGATACATTGCAGGCGTAAAATGCATCTAAATTAGATAAGGATTACAGGAATCTACAGATTATGGATGATAAAACTAAAGCCCACATGCTTGAGTATGGATTTATTGTTGTACCAGCAGACGATATTAAAGCTTTAAATACTCTAAGATTACAAGTTTTCGAAAAGGCACAAAAAATTTTCAACCACAAGGGAAGTGATCCGGAAACTTTCTTTAACTCATTTCATAATCTTGGAGTATCTGGTGCTCAACTAAATGAACTAAGAATCAAACTGATTAAAGAATGTACAAACGACATCGATTCAGGAACTTTAATCCATAAAGCTTTTGAACAGACTTTACTTTCGTTACTTGGACCCGATCTTCTTGTACAGCGAACTACAAATCTAGTAATACAACAACCTTTAGATCCTAATCCATCTGAATTGCATCGTGATTCACCAGGTAATTCGCCTTATGAAGTGGTCGTATGGTTGCCGCTAACCGATGCATACGGAACCAAAGCAATGTATGTGCTAAACAGATTACAAACTGAAGATGCATTAAAAATGCTTGCTGAAAATAATAATGATTGGGAAGCGTTCGAAAATCATTGTACATCAATCGGCAAAACTGTTGATGTTCCATATGGTAGCGGACTTCTAT
>JBILET010000186.1:0-4069 GCA_044351935.1 Bdellovibrionota bacterium | reverse complement strand
GCGCTAATGTTGGCAAATACTTCACAGTTAAAAAGAGCAAAAACTTTAAGTAATCTTGATGATGGTAATTTAGATTTTATTGTCACAAGCGAGCTAGAAAAAGTTCCGAACTCTTTATTGAAAGGTAAAGTTAGGCTTGTGTTCATGTCTCAAAGAACAGCTGTAATAAAAGATTATCCGTGGGTTGAATCTTTACTAGAATCGGCAGACGAAGTCCGAGTAGTCCTGATGCCAGTAGAACATACCTCGGATCAAGGAAAACGAGACAGAATAAAAAGAGTTGGAAAACTGCCAGAGTTAAAAGAGCTAGAATTTCATCTAACTGCACCCGATATAGAATCTAATCTTGAAGCTGCAAAAATCTTATATCCAAATGTAAGAATGCTTTTTGCGATGTCTCAGAAAATAAATTCAATTTATAAATTTATTCAGCAAAATGGACGATTAACCAAGCCAGATGTAAAAGAATTTTCAGACGAGTGTAGTACTCTTCATGATTTGGCCTCAACGCTAATAACTAGAACTTCGGATAAGAAAAAATTTAAAACTGATTTAACGTCTCATTATCGCGACAGACTGCAAGATGCCTGGGCATCTTTAAATAATCCCGACACTCAAGATGAACAACATGATACTGCAAAAGTTTTTGCGGTATTCTTACGAGCCCTGCAAACTTCTAGCGGAGCAAGAACTAAAACCCCCACGCCTCAATCGATAATTTTCCGCGAAGCTTTCTTTGGTGGATTAACACAATTTATTTCTGCATATCAAGATCAATTCGTGCTTGAGTTCGATTCGAATATTCCGTCTCCGTTGGCTGATCAAAGGCTAAAGGAGCTAATAGATCGAATTAATAGGGACGGTCCTATTTAATTATTAATAAAATAGGGACGGTCCTATTTATCGGAGTAGGGGTGCACAGCACCTCCTACTTCTTTTAATCCGCGTCTTATCATTTCGTGCTCTAAAAACTGAGGCGATGATGATAATTCTTTGTGATAACTATTATATGCTTTGATGTCTGGGATTATTGGGGGAGCATGTTCGCCGAAAAGTAATTTATACCAAGCGTTTTGTATGAATTGTTTTACTTTTGTTATAGCGCTT
Source organism: Bdellovibrionota bacterium (assembly GCA_044351935.1). Taxonomy (GTDB): domain Bacteria; phylum Bdellovibrionota_C; class UBA2361; order UBA2361; family JBIKWN01; genus JBIKWN01. The sequence continues at coordinate 2,962 of JBILET010000186.1, read as the reverse complement.
GCGCCGAGTAGTTGCTCATCTTCTTGGGATAGTAAGCTAGCAAGATAAATTAATAAGGATTCTTTACTTCTTGAAGTTAAATTCGAACCCATCAAAGGCTTTGGTTTTGTGTAAATCTGATTGTCGTGTTTAAAACTAGGTACGATAGAGTAAGTACCATCAGTATAAAATCTTAAAAAATTATATTCTGATTTTGTAACGCCTCTTGAAATCAGTTGATTCCAGCCGGTACTAGTTTTACCAGATTTTTTTGATTTATCAGTATGCTCAAAGAATGCAGATAGCACTCCTTTAAGTAACATAATTTGCGGTTTGGATGCTTTTTGATTTTTAGTTAATAAAAGTAAATCTCGAATCTCTTTTGCGCAATCACTAGATCCAAATATTAGGTCTCGATAAAATGATCTTAATGCAACCACTGCTTGTCTATGAGTGGGTAAAAAAGTATTTTTTTCAACACTAAATATTTCTTCAAGAAGCTCTTTGTTTTGTTCAGTCCTAGTAAGCTTTGATAAAGTATACTTAGCCCCGATTTCGCTAAGTAATCTGTTTACGTGAATTTCTGATTCTGATATGTCTAGTTCCCGTTCGGCCGTGCCAAATTCTATAGCTTCATTTCGTGTTAGCCACTTAGTATAGATTGCCCAAGATTTTGAATCTCTTTCCATCGAGAATTCATTGCAAATAGCTTTGATGATAGTTTCTGGGATTTTAAATTGTTCAAGTATTGTAGATAAACGATCTAAGTCTTTTGTACCAATTTGATTTGGGGAATCTAGTTTTTTAAGTATTCGATGAAGATCTGAAACTATAAATTGCGTAGTCGCTGTATCAATATTGTGAATTGATCCGCGATCTAAATCCCAATAGTCTGCTGGTCTTTCTTTTAGCGACTCGGGTAAATTCTCAAAACCAGCACTAACAGGGTTAGCCTGTGGTTCGATCTCTTGTTTTAAAAGTTTAGCAAATGCAGACATCTATAATTTTACTACTAAGGCACAAAAACTTAGCCCTTTATCTAAATCCAACTTTTTAATAAGGGTGCTTCACTCTTTTAGACCTGGGTTGTATTTTTTACCGCAGGGGGACGCAGAGGTTCGCAGAGGAAGATAATAACCTAACCTATTGATATGTTAATTAAACTATCCCTGCGCAACCCTGTGCTCCTCTGCGGTAAAACTCACATCCGCTCAACAGTAGGAACACCAAGCAGATAAAGGGCAGTTTTAAGCGTATTTCTAACCGCAACAAATAACGCAAGGCGAGCCGAAGCTACATCTTTTTCTTCGCCAATTACGCGAAGATGTTTGTATGCAGAAGAAAATGTATGGGTAAGTTTTATAATATAATCAGCTAAAATATTTGGCTCATATGTTCTGACGACATCATTTAGAACTTCGTCCAAAGAACTTATCAGTGATACTAAACCGTGCGATGCATCATCGGATAATATTTGTCCTAGATTTTGTGGTAAGTTTTTATAACTAATTCCTTCTTGCTCGGCTTTATCAATAATTGAGTTTAGTCTTGCCAACGCATACTGACAGTAGGGACCAGTATCACCCTGAAAACTTAGAGCCTCATCCCAACTGAAATGAAAATCTTTTAAATTAGAGTGACTTAAAAAATAAAAATACGTCGCACCAATTGCAACTTTTTCAGCTGGATCTTCGTTGCCGCTAATTTCTACTTTCTTTTGAACAAGGTTTTCATAAGCAAATTTTGCTTTGTCATACGCTTCATCTAAAAAGAATTTTAAAGATATAGCTCCGCCACCACGAGTCTTCATCCCAGGAACAAAACCAAAAGGAATATGAACAATCTCGTCTGCACATGGGTGCTTCATGCGACGCATGATTTCTTTTAATTGTTTAAAATGAAGTGTTTGCTGATGCGCAACTACATAAAGGTTTTTATAAGGTTTAAAAGTATCGTGTCTATACATTGCTGCTGCTATGTCACGAGTAATGTATAAAGACCTTCCATCTTCAGCAAAGATTCTTACAAAACCTAATTCTTTTCCAAGGTCGACTCCGAGTGCTCCTTCGGATTCTTCTAATATTCCACTATCTCGAACAATTTTCTCAATCTGAGGAACCATGTCTTTGTAAAATGATTCGCCAGTATAGTGATCGAAGAATATCCCAAGACGCGTGTAAATTGCTTTTAAATAAACCAATGAAATATCCAGACACCACTGCCAAAATTCAACAGCTTCTTTATCGCCGGACTCAAGGCGAATAAAATATTCGCGAGCCATTTTATTTACATCAGGTTTATCGGCGTCTTCAGGCGGAACTTTTTTTTCGTCTTGTAGTTTTCTTAAAGTAGTAGCTTTTACGTAAAGATCAACAAGCTCTTCAACAGTAGGATTTTCTGGCTTACCATATAGTTGGCATCCAGCGTAAACAAAACCAAATTGGGTTCCCCAATCGCCAAGATGATTTACCGAAACGACCGAATACCCGCGATGTCTTAAAACTCGATCTAGACATAAACCAATTAGTGTAGTTCGTAAGTGTCCAACATGAATTGTTTTAGCAATATTTGGGGCAGAATACTCTAATACAATAGTCTGTGGATTATCGGATCTAACTTTTGCAACATCGTCACCAGCATTTAGTGTCGCAGTGATAATTTTAGCATTCCAATATTGGCGATCTAAAAAGAAGTTTACATAAGGACCAGCAGCTTCGACTTTTAGAAATCCAAAGGAGGGCAAATCGCTAGAACATAATTTTTCGACCAAGGAAGCAGCAAAGGCTGCAGGATTAGATTTTTGCTCTTTTGCAAGCTGAAAGCATGGTAGTGCCCAGTCACCTTGCGATTTATTGTCCTTTGGGCGATTTAGAAGGGTCAGAATTTGTTCAGGATTACATCCTAATAATGAACTGACGGAAGTCGCTAAATTATTTTTTTGTTGTAAATACAAGGGGTTAGCTCAAAAATTAAAAGCAAAAGT
>JBILET010000185.1:0-4097 GCA_044351935.1 Bdellovibrionota bacterium | reverse complement strand
GAATGATGGCAAGCTTACAAATGATGCTTTTCCCTTGTCAGCAAATATTGTCCGAGTTCTAGAAAGTGATATTCAATCAATAATAAATAACATCGATCCAAGCATTCCAAGTAACGAAATGGATCTGCTTTTTTCTAGATTGATGGATGAAAAACGTTACGAACAAAAAACCGGGATTCTTTATCTTACACTTAGATTGGCAACGTCATCCGAAATTGCTAGCAAACGTTTATCGGAAATACTTTCATCATCAAAATCCAGGGATGATTGGGGTGTGGAATTTTTAAATTATACAATTCATTTATTTGATCAAGATTATTTTAATGCCCAGTATCAACTTTCGCCGCTTGACTTCATTTTCTTAAATCGGGATCTTAAAGCAGTCCCTGATATGTCAATTACTGACGCTATCTGCTTTCTTGCCGATGCTCATGATGATGCATCTGAAGCTTTAGTTTCAATATCAGATCTACACCCAAAACTTTCTTCTGAACTATTAGGTCGAACATTAAAAAACTTACTCAAAGGTGATTCGATTGACCCCCAAATTGATCTTAATGAAGCTGCTCTTTTATGCAAACTGTTAGCTAGCGAAAATGATATTTCCGATCAGGTAATCTCTGCATTAAAAGCTACCCTAGAAGAATCTTGCGTAGAAAACTCGGCATTTATTGGAAAATGTGTTCAAGCATTCCAACAATATCTGGAAGAGGAATCTATTACGGAATCTACAAATCAAAGTTCTTATAAAACAGATCCTTCTAATCAAAAAGAAAAACTTCTTGGTGCTATCTCGCAAATCGTAAGCAGGTGGGCTTTTAATGGTCATACAATCCCAGAAAAAGCAGCTAGCGCACTTTGTCTTGCCGCCGAGGTAGACATCCTAAAAATTGATGTAAAAGATAAAATTCTAGATTTATCAGATTCAGAGTTCCATGATCTGGTTGATTCACTTATGCCGATGCTTGCTCAAGATATAAACGGTGCTCTTTCGGACGCTTTAGTTTCTATCGGCGCATTAAAGTCTATGTTTGACAGAGCTGATAATTCAAGATCTGAACAACTTGAGCAACTACAGCTTTCGCTACTTCCTCATTTATTCAAAAACTGTCAATCAAACTTAGCTATACTTTGTGCTCAATTCGTAAATGCATTTGAATATTGCTCACCAGAACAAGCAACAATCAGACAAAATATTTTCTTACGATCTTTAAAAAATTCAGAAAATAATGAATCAATAAATTCAATCATCGCAGACTTAACAATAATGCAATTAAGCGCAAGGGTATCTGATTTGAATAGACGCCTGGAGCCTAATCGGGCAAAAAATACCCCAATAGATGATATCAACAGTAGGATAATTAGGTTGCTATCTTTTGCCTGTGAAATCCCCAAAATCACAGGACCAAGCCCGTTTGACGAACCCAAGTCAAGAAAAGCATTACGTAACCTTTTTGAGTCAGCCTTTGAAAGAAAAAAGCACTTTTGTTTTGATAGATTCTCAAGATCCAAAAAGCCAAATTTTGGTCCAATGGCACAATGCATTAGCGAGCTTTTACAAAATCGCGACACTGTTGAGTTGCTTCAAGATTTAAGAACTTCAACTCTATTTAGCTATATTGATGTACAAACAGCATCAGGCAGTACCGTCCATTTTATATTCCCCCTTCCCGAAGATAGCGTAACTGTTTCTATGTTGGCCGGTTTGGTTTTACGTGAAACATTAATTGCCGACCGCAATAGGACAATTGGTCTGGTTCCATCTAGGCAAATGTTAGAGGTTTTGAAAGTTTATCAAGAAAAGAGCCCTCTTGTTCCTGATGGAATAAACGAGCATTTCTTTCTTTGCTCTGATTTTTACGATCATATGCATCAGAATGGTGGATTCAAAAGTATACTAGAGTCTAATTTTGCAAATATAAACGTCAGCAATCCATTAGCAATCGCAAATAGTATTGAAAAATTCTATGAAAATATTCAATTAGATTCAGAGCTAGAAACAGATGAACCTATATTAGATGCCGCGATAGCATTTTTCGGAGATAATGGAGCCTTATGGCCAGCACTTCGAAATACACAATTTGCTTCAATGTCAGGCAAACTTGTTGCTTCTGTAGAAACTTTAGACTTTGTTGAATCTAATGGTCTTGGCACTGCTAGTAGATTTGGATTTACTGCCTTTGCTTCAGGTAAATGGATAATGGATGCCAAGAGAGCAGTTATTGTTATCGATAGCGACAGTGTACCAAAATTTTTGCATACTCTACTTACATCTAAAGATGAACAAAAAAACCAGGGTTGGTTATCTAAATTAGCTGAAAGCAATGAACTAATTTTTGTATTATCACCAAAATTAGTTTCAAAGCTTAAGTTTACTCACAAATAAGCGAATATAGCTTTTATTGTTGAGGCTGTCTTTGATCTACAATAACACCAATTGCTGGTTTAACCGTGCGATTATGAGCATCTGTTGTATTGCTATTTACAGTTGGGGCACTAGGCACAACCGCCCCAACAACATTTCCACTTGTAGACCATACATTCATCCTATCTTTTCCATCCGAGATCTCTTCGCCTGGAATTACAGGAGGAAGCCTTTTATCAAAAGTAGCTGCCGATGGATTTCTGTCTTCTACAAATCTAGATTTTCTTTGTGGAGCATCTTCTTGTTGGGGCTGCTCGTCGGCCTGACAAGCGTAATGCGGCACCAGCGAAATAATTGCACTTAATATTACAGTCGTTAAAAGATGCTTTATAGCAAAATAATTCATATCGCGTGATTCCTCATCTTAGTGTCTAATATTAGATTCAAGGATAACATGAATCAGCCTAAAAAAGTTGTGGTTTTTCTTTCGGGTAGAGGAACCAATTTTAAGACAATTATTAACCACCAAAAGTCACTTGGGAACGCCTCCCCTTTCCAAATTGTACGTGCTGTATGCAACAAACCCGGGGCGCCTGGGCTGTTTTACGCCAAAGAGAATAACATTCCCATAACAGAGCTTTTTAGGGCTGACTTCGATTCATTAGAAAACTTTAAACGCGCTCTGTTTGAGCAAGCATTAACTGAAGAGCCAGACCTTATTGTCCTTGCTGGCTTTATGCTTGTTGTTCCAGAGTGGTTTGTTGATCAGTGTTTTGGAAAAATTATCAACATACACCCTTCCCTTCTTCCTGATTATCCTGGACTCGATACGCACGCTCGAGTTCTGCAAGATCGCAAAACAGTTCACGGGTGCACAGTTCATTTAGTTGATAAAGGAATTGATACTGGGGCCGTTATTGCGCAAGCAAAACTTGACGTAATTCCAAACGAAACAGCAGTAGAGCTAGCAGCAAGGGTTCTTACCCTAGAACATAAAATTTATCCTTGGGTTGTTCACAATATCTGCACTGGTGATATTACGATAAAAGACGGTGCTTGTTTTTACTCAGACAGACTCAAAGCAGATGCCTCTAAAAATGGATTTACGGTTAGTTAACTTTTCAAGTTCAGCACTTGTAAAATAATTATGTTAAGACCTAAATTCATTCTATTATTAGAGTAGATGACTTGTTTTAATGTAGTAATTTCATCCAACAGCCCTGAAAAAAATTCAATTTTAAATACCACACCTAACATCACGCATTTTTTTAGGGGGCAAATTGATATCTGGCATGCTATTGCCAACAAAATTCGCAGTTACGAAGGAGAAAAACTTCGCGTCTTGTCTGCTGGATGTTCGCGCGGATACGAATGCTTTTCGATCGGTGCTTTAATTTTACACCTAAGACCTAATCTTGAATTCGAAATAATTGGGGTCGATAACAACCCATATATCATAGAAGCTGCAAAAGAAGCACAAATTTCAAGGGATACTTACTTACACGAACTTAAAACCATCAATCCAAACTTTAGACAGATCTACACAAAAATGTTTGGAATAAACTCGCAAGATTTTAATTATCACATTATTCCTAGCATTAAGAACTCTTGCACATTTGTACATACAGACTTACTAGATATCCAGGATGAATATTTAGATTTTGATATTATCATTTGTCGAAATGTTAAAATGTACTTACGAAATGGCCCCGAAGTAGACGAGCTCGATCAA
>JBILET010000184.1:0-4100 GCA_044351935.1 Bdellovibrionota bacterium | reverse complement strand
AAATTCGGAGCAACTGCATTTACAGGTCCAGCGGTTGCATTAAGTTTAATTCGAGAACTTGGACCAGTTCTTACTGCTTTAATGGTTATTGGAAGAGCAGGCTCTGCAATAACTGCTGAAATCGGAATTATGAGAATCACAGAGCAAATAGATGCTCTTAGATCAATGGCAGTTGATCCTATTAGACATTTAATGGCGCCAAGAATATTAGCTGGATTAGTAGTAATGCCGCTATTAACAAGTTGGTTTATCTTTATTGGAATTTTAGGTGGATATTTAGTAAGCACCTCACTGCTTGGAGCAAGCTCGGGAACATTTTTATCACAGATGGAATCTGCAGTAACAAGTATAGACGTCTATTCTGGTCTTATTAAATCTATAGTATTTGGATTAATCTTTGGATGGGTATCTTGCTACAAAGGTTATTACTGTGGATTTGGAGCAGTTGGGGTCAACAGAGCAACTACGCAAGCAGTTGTTGCTGCATCTGTTTCGGTTCTTGTAGTTGATTATTTTCTAACAACTATTTTAACTCGAATTTTTATGGATTAGTTCCTAGATGATAAGAATTAATCACATATGTAAATCATTTGGAACTCAAGTTGTATTAAACGACGTGTCGTTTGATATTGAAGATGGAAAAATTACAGCAATTGTTGGTCCTAGTGGAGTTGGTAAATCAGTCTTGATGAAAATGATTACCGGAATGATTAAGCCAGATAGTGGAACTATTTTTGTTGGTGATGATGAAATATCTGGAGTCAGCAGCGAAAGCGATTTAAATGTTATAAGACAACAGTTAGGTGTTCTTTTTCAAAACGCAGCATTATTTGATTCGCTAACAGTTTACGAAAACATAGCTTTTCCTTTAATAGAAAGAGGAACATTAAAGCGCGGAAAAGAACTACATAAACGTGTTGTCGAAATGCTAGAGCGACTATCATTAGAGCAATATGCTTTTTGTTTGCCTGCTGAGTTATCAATGGGCATGAGGAAGCGAGTTGGGCTTGCGCGTTCATTAATTACTGCGCCAAAATTTTTGCTATTTGATGAACCAAATACAGGATTAGATCCTTGGGATGGCCAAGAAGTTTATGATCTTATTAAGAGCTGCAAAGCTCAATGGAATTTTACAGGAGTAGTTATTAGTCACGAAATACCTGAAGTATTTCAAGTGAGTGATACAGTAGTAATGCTTTTGCAAGGAAAGCTAGCGCAAATGGGAACTCCAAAAGAGTTAATGGCGTCAAGTGATCCAGCAGTGCAACAATTTTTATCAGGGAGTGTACATGGACCAATCCAAATCCAATAACGACAGCGGGCAATCTGGGTCAAATCCACCAGGGGGAATACCGCCTATTTCTATACCAATGCCCAAAAGAACTCTAACAGTCGAATTCTTTGTAGGTATTTTTACAATAATCACACTAGCTGCCGCTGGTTATTTAGCTGTTGGTTTAGGGGATGTGAGAATTTTTAATACTGGCGAAAAATTTATTACAGCTGAATTTAACAACGTTTCGGGTTTAAAGGCCGGAGCATCCGTAGAATTAGCTGGAGTTCCAGTAGGCGAAGTAAATAAAATAGTCCTAGATAAATATTTTGCGATGGTTGAGCTTAGAATTCATTCAAATTTTGATTTGAAAGATGAAGATAGCCTTGCGATTCGAACCAAAGGTATCATTGGAGACCGCTATGTTAAAGTTATACCTGGTGGATCTAACACCGTTATCCCAGATGGTGGTAAGGTCCGAGAAAGCAATACTCTTTCAGTTATAGATTTTGAAGAGCTTATAGAAAAAGTAGTAAGTAATTTTACGAACAAGAGTGACGAAGAAAAATAAATTTAAGTAGAGAATAATAAAATGACATTAATCAAAAAAACACAATTCATTCTTAGTGCAGTAATTTACTCTTTGGCATTATTGGTTTTGCCCGTTCATGCGGAAGAGGCAACTAATTTATCGCCTAAAGCTGCAGTTAAACAAACAATCGATCTAATAGTTGAAGCTGTTGGAGAATTCAAAGGTAACGAACATAAAATACAGCGTAGGGGTAAAATTCGAGAAATCATCAATCCTAGGTTTGATTTTGCAAAAATGGCTCAACTTTCTCTCGGTGCTGCTTGGAATACCGTTACGCCTGCTGAACAAAAAGAATATGTAGCAGTATTTTCAGATCTACTATCTAAAACTTACATGGTAAAAGTCGAAACAATAGAACCAGGTATGGTCACAGTAGAAAGCGAAAGAATAGAGGAAGGTAATCTTAAAGCATCTGTAAAAACTTTAGTAAAGTCCAAAGGGGATTTTTTCCCTATTGATTACAGATTAGTTAATGATAACGGCCAGTGGAAAGTATATGACGTTGTTATCGAAAACATAGGTTTAGTTGTAAACTATAGAAATGAATTTGCTTCAATTATTAGAAAAGATACTTTTAGTGGATTAATGGAGCAATTAAAGAAGAAAGCTGCTAATTAAAAATTTTTACTCAATTTATAGTGAACCAGAATAAAAATATCATTGTATTTGGTGGAGCAGGGTATATTGGAAGCCATGCTGTATTGGCTCTAGCAGAAGCTGGATATAGTCCGATAATTTACGATAATTTTAGCAACGGAAATCGCTCAATTGCTACTAAGCTTGCAGTTCCTCTTATTGAAGGTGAAATATCCGACAGAAAATTACTAGCGCAGTCTTTTGACAAATTTGCCCCAACTGCAGTTATGCACTTTGCTGCTTATGCTTATGTTGGTGAGTCAGTAGAGGATCCAAGCAAGTATTACAATAATAATGTTAACACAACGTTAGTTTTGCTTGATGAAATGCGCAAAGCTAACATAAATAATTTTATATTCTCATCAACTTGTGCCACTTATGGTGTGCCTGATCGTTTTCCAATAGACGAACAAACAACTCAGTGCCCTGTAAATCCATATGGGCACACTAAATTAATGGTCGAGCAAATACTTTCAGATTTTGATAAAGCTTATAATTTTAAATCTGTAATTTTTAGATACTTTAATGCAGCCGGTGCTCATCCATCAGGTTCAATTGGCGAACTACACAATCCCGAAACACATTTGATACCGTTAACTTTTTCAGCCGCTACCGGCGGTGCTGCACTAAAAGTATTTGGAAACGATTACGATACTCAGGATGGAACATGTATACGAGACTATATTCATGTTTCAGATATTGCCGAAGCGCACGTCTTAGGGCTTGAGTATTTATTAAAAAATAAAAAATCTGATGTATTTAATATTGGAACTGGAACGGGTACATCAGTTTTAGAAATAATTAAATCTGTTGAAAAAATTAGCGGTAAAAAAGTTCAATTTTTGATGAACCCCAGAAGAGCAGGGGATCCAGCAAAACTAGTTGCAGATTCCTTGAAAATTAAAAAAATCCTTGGATGGAACCCTAAATATAGTGACCTTGAAACAATCATAAAAACTGCCTGGAATTGGCATATAAGCTTGGGGTTATAGAATCTTACCAACTAGTTTTGACTGTCTTGGGCCTCCAAATTTGTGTTATGGTGGTATTCATATACAGTTCAAAATTATTTTATAATAATCTATGCATTTAATTCGAAGACAGACTTGTCGTGTATGCGGTTCGTCGGCACTTAAGAAGGTTATAGATCTGGGTGATCAGCATCTACAGGGTTCATTTGTAAAAGCGGATAAAGAGTTGCCTCCACTTAGAAAGCTTCCAACTGCTGTGGTCAGATGCGATCCAATGAAAGATGAAAAAGCATGTGGCCTACTTCAAATGCAACATACAGTTCCTCCAGAAGTACTTTATTCTGCTTATTGGTATAGGTCTGGAACCAACAATACAATGAGGAATCACCTAAAGGGGATTGCCGATAGGGCTTCCGGAATGGTTACTGTAAAAAAACCATTAGTTTTAGATATTGGATGTAATGACGGTACTTTATTAAAAAGTTATCCTAGTAATTTCGAAAAATTTGGAGTTGATCCATCAGACGTTGCTAAAGAAGTTTCTGGCGATATAAAAGTTGTTCAAGATCTTTTCCCCTCGCACGAACTTACTTCGATAATTAATGGTCGTAAGTTTGATATAATTACT
>JBILET010000314.1:0-2869 GCA_044351935.1 Bdellovibrionota bacterium | reverse complement strand
GCTGTCGCAAAAGATAGAACTACTAAACGCCTTTTTTGGCTTGATAAGTTAAAAGTTCGATACTTACTCGAGCGAAACTACTTAGCTTGGGAATATCCATTAGGACTGGCCTACCGCTTACTTAAAAATAATAAAATTAAAGAGATTATATTTAATATTCCCTCGAAGTATGAGCTGGAAGTTTGCTGGGATGAAATTAAAAAAGTCTGGGAAAAACATCGAGCAATCCAAAAGGAAACAAAAAAACTTATTTTTGAGTCGCACCAAAGGTGCAGCAAGAATACATGTGTAATACCTTTGCTTACAATTGATCAATCCAGATCTGATTATCAAAAAAATGCAGTTATTGTGGCTGATAAAAAAAGTGAAATAAATCCACTAAATACTTAATTAGTACTTTATATTATTTATCATTAGAGATTAAGATTACCTTGTGCATCTAAAAGTACAGGTATGATTATTGGTGTAGACTTTGATAATACGATTGTGTGCTATGATCGCTTGTTTTATCGACTAGCAAGCGAGTCTGGATTAGTTCCAGCTGATATTCCACAATCAAAAACTGCTATACGTGACTATTTAAGGTCTATAAACAAAGAAGAAATTTGGACACAGATGCAGGGGGTGGCATATGGCCCCCAAATTACAGACGCAAAACCATTTAACTTTGTGAAAGATTTTTTTTCCCGAGCAACTAAAAGTAAACATACCGTTTATATAATAAGTCATAAAACTTTATATCCATTCGAGGGTCCAAAATATAACTTACATCAAGCTGCAACAAATTGGTTGATACATAATGGGTTCTTTACCGACATAGACGATTTCTCGGAAAAAAATGTTTTTTTTGAAGTAACAAAGCAAGATAAGTTAAATAGAATAAAGCTATTAAATTGCGAAGTTTTCATTGATGATCTTCCTGAACTGCTAAATGATCCTGATTTTTGTAGCACAACTTCTAAAGTGCTATTTGATCCAAATAATAGTCATTCCGATATTCAAAATATAACTACTAGTACCTCATGGGATAATTTAATTAACTTACTTTTAAAGTAAACTCTAATATGACTTTAAAGGAATCTATCGCAAAGATTAGTGGTTGGTCACAAGATAGCTTTAAAGTTGAAGAACTTGATGCTGGAGGAAATAATAAACCATTTAAAGTCTACAAAGAGGATATAGTATACTTTATAAAAAAATATTTCCGTGACAAATCAGATCCAAGAAATCGCGGCTTAACCGAGTTTAATTTTAGTCAACTAATCTGGTCGCAAGGCATTAGAAACATACCAGAGCCATTTTTCTATGATGACGAAGAAAATATAGGGATATTTTCTTTTATCGAAGGATATCATCCAGATAAACAAATAGATCATTCACTATTAATTCAAGCGTGTACTTTTTTTGATCAAATAAACTCTTACAGTCAAAGCAGTGGCGCAAATAGTTTAGCACCTGCATCCGAAGCATGTTTTTCTATTGATTCACATATTCAAACTATAAAAAATCGTTTAAGCAGATTAGTTCAACTGCCCACCGATACAGAAATCGAAATCCAAGCTAATCAATTTATTAAAAATGAACTGTTAGCTTCATTTCAATCAGAAGTAGACAATTTAAATACTAATTTTACTGGTGATTTACAGAATACAATATTAAATAAATCGGAAAGATGTTTATCCCCTTCTGACTTTGGTTTTCACAACGCCAAAATCAACAACGAGATTTTATATTTCTTTGATTTTGAATATGCGGGGTGGGATGACCCAGCTAAAACCGTCTGCGATTTTTTCTACCAGCCTAAATATCCTGTACCAACCAGCGAAATCAATTTTTTTACCGCCCAAATAGCAAAATCAATTGAGATACCATATGAACACCTCATAGAAAGAGCCAATATTCTTTTACCATTTTACAAAATTAAATGGTGCTCAATCGCACTTAATGATTTTTTACCATCTGGAAATCGTAGAAGACTTTTTGCGAATCAAGTTGATGAGCAAATAAGAAAGCAATCGCAGCTTTTAAAAGCACGTGATATATTAAATAGGGATGTTCATATTTTATAGTAAAATTTATCCATGACAAAACGAATCGCAATACTCGGTGCTAATTCATTCTCGGGGCAAGATTTCACCGATTTAATATTAGATAGTTCTGAATATGATCAAGTTATCGGAATTAGTCGCTCAGCAGAAAGAAGCGATATGTCTTTACGATATAAATTAAATAAAAATTTATCAAAATTTAAATATCATCAGATCGACTTTAATAATCAAACCAACCAGCTACTTGCTGTACTAGATTCGTTTCAACCTCATCATATTGTAAATTTTGCTGCTCAAAGCGAAGTTGCACCCAGCTGGGTTCATCCCGAAGATTGGTTTAGAACTAATACAGTATCACTTGCACAGATGATTAATCACCTCAATAAAGCAAGTTATCTAGAAAGATATCTGCATGTTTCTTCTCCTGAGGTTTATGGTTCTTGCCAAGGTACCGTTACAGAAGATTCGCCTGTTAATCCCAGCACTCCATATGCGGCATCCAAAGCGTCAGCAGATCTTCTGTTAAGTGTTTATAAGAAACAATATAACTTTCCTTTATTAACTGTTAGGGCTACCAATGTTTACGGTTCTAGGCAGCAACTTTTCAAAATTATTCCACGAACCGCGATCTATTTAAATTGTGGCAAAACAATAGAACTTCACGGTGGCGGACAAGCAATAAAATCTTATATACACATCAGAGACGTTTCAGAAGGCGAACTGCTTATCCTACAAAAAGGACTAATAGGACAGCTGTATCATTTATCACCCGATAATGGGATTGCTGTAAAAGATGTAGTTAGACATATTTGCAATAAACT
>JBILET010000183.1:0-4103 GCA_044351935.1 Bdellovibrionota bacterium | reverse complement strand
CATAATTTGTTCAAAAAATTTCTCTGGGCTCATTTCAGAGGAACGAAAAAGCTCAACGATTCTAGACATTGCAAATACTGTGTCATGACGACGAACACCTGGCTTGTAACTGTATTCAAACATTCGCTGAAGACCGAATATAGACGCGCCAAATTCAAATGGTCTTGTGACATGTTCAGTGTCTAACCATGTGTCACTAAATCCTGCTAAAGCATCCTTTAGCTTATCAGGATTATCTTTAAAGTCTGAAAGATTAAAACCATTCTGTAAAAGCTCTTCAGCTTCGATTGAGTGTATTTTTAATTTTTCTGCAACTAGTAAGTCCGCTTTAGTTAGAAGAGGAGTTATTCTTTTTGTCGAGACAAACTCTGCATAATCTTTATTTTTTAAAATAAACGCATCTATCTGATCGTAAGTATTTAAGTCAAAGTTTTGGAATAACTTACGTTGCCAATTAGGTAACGTTGAAATTACTTTGTTATCTCCAAGGTACTTGCTTTCGACTCCAGCGGCCAATGAGTAAGTACTAATTGGTTCTCCACTTCGAAGCGAAGCTTCTAATAAAGCAGGTATAACTTCGTAGATATCAGTAGTACGTGTCTTTATTTCAAATAAAATTGCGCCACTTTGTAAATTTTGCATTTTATTTAACTCTAAGCTTCCTAGAGCTTTAAGAGATGCATGTGGTATAGCTGCTGATAATATATTATCAGGAATTCCTAGTTCGTTTTGTATTTTTTTGAAATTTGTAGTTTCACCTTTGGCTAGCATTGAAACTAGTACATCTACTTTTTGCTGAGCTGATAGTGTAAATAGTCGTGTGAGTCGATCTATAGATAAAGATTTACCAAGGCTTCCGGTTGCGCTTGCAGCTAATAGTCTGCTGTATCTGTCAATAAAATCATCAGCGTTAACAAAGTCTTTTCGAATTTTACGGTAAATGCTTAGTGCAGCTGTAACATCACCTTCCGAGAGTTTTCGAAGTAAAGAATCGGTTGTTGTAAGGTACTCACCAGCAGGATCAAGAATACTGATAAATTTGTAGGGGCAATCTTGAAGAAAATGCGCGATTGCTCGTAGTCCCTTGATTATCGGTGATGAAATTGATTTTGAATTAGCAGTTGTACGGTATGAGCTTGTCCCGCTTAGAGTAGCTTTAAGAAGCTTGTTATTTGATTGTATATGAGAATTAGGAATTGTAGCTGTTTGATCCATATCGAACTAAATTAACATGTGAATATCTAGTCACCTAGAAAATATTTTAATTTTGAATAAACATTCCGTCATGAATTTTTTCTATGCAACGTGTTGTTGATCCTTTCGGTCTTTAAGCATAGAAGCAGTTTTTAATTGCCTAGTTTTTTCTTTTTCGAATGCTAACTTTAATGATTCAAAACTAGCGCTATAACCACTATTTTTCTTCCTGCTATCCACTAAAGCCCATTCATTAACTGTGCGAACAATTGGTAAAGGATTAAAGTTTTCAGTTATTGTTGCAAGTTGAGCAAACTCATCATCTGTTAATATCAATAACTGGCCATTTTCATCTTTCACTTCGCATTCAATTAACGCAGTCGAGATTAGTTTGGCTCTTAGAGCAGCAGAAGGTTTTTTTAACTCGATCATCAAATCAAATCTTCCCTGACGTATCATTGCTTCATCTAATCGCTCCGGGTAATTTGTTGCAAGAATAGGCATAATTAACGGATAACTTTCTCGAATTTTATTTATCTCTTGGAGTAAATACCCGGTAACCAGAGAACGTTGATAGTCCCCTGCATCTTCTCTTTGTGGAGTTACGGTTTCACCTTCGTCGAAAAATAATATACATGGCTTTGACTGATCAGCATGTTTTTTTGCCTCTTCGATTAGGCTTGAAATAGCTGATATGATTTCTTCAGGTTTATGGATGGAAGCATTGATATTTGCCAACGAAAACACCTTAAATCCTGTATCTGCTTCTAATAGCTGAACGAAGTAGGTTTTTCCAACTCCCGGTGGTCCGTACAACACAATGCCATTTTTAAAAAGTGTATGACCTTTTTTGTCTGTTAGAATATTTTTATCACCTGCAATTAATCTAAGTGTCTCGATAGTACCGAACAACTCATCAAGGTCTCCGTCTTCTCGGTAAAAGTCAGATAAATTTTTCCTTAAACTACTAAGCAACCTATGAGTTGTGTCTGAATAGTGTGTTTGAGTTTCGATGTCGCTAAGTTTTAAGTTATCACCTAAATCCAGAAGTTCTCTTAACCTAGGGATATTGTCTTTTAATTTAAGTCCAATCTTAGTATCGCTTGATAACACATCAAGGAGTGAAATTAGTTCACAAGTATAAGATGGGTCATTTTTATGGGTGGCCTCTGCAATTAATACATTTAGGCGATCGGCTAGCTCTTTATAGTTACCGTTTTTTACGAAATTATTTATACGAATAAGCTCGTCTTTTAGAATAGGATTGTATCCACCTGGGGCACTAAATATAGATTGATACTCAACTAAAGTTAATGGATCCGGAAAAATCACTCTGTTGAATAACCAAGAAATCCCTTTTGGGGAATCTAGTGGATCGATAATTGATTTAACTCTTGTTCCTGATTTATCAACAGTTTCAGGATGTAGGTATGTAATTACCCCCGAGTCACATTGTTTGGGCAAACAGAATATATTATCCCTGTTCGATTTTGATAGTTTCTGTCCTCTTTGTGGCGGTACATTTGCTAATGAAGCCAACAGATCGGAGCAAGTTGCTATGTGCTGCAATAAAATTTTCTTAGAGGCTATAGTAGATAATTCTTCAGTTGCAGCGTCACTTGGAATCCATACATTACTGGCCGTAGGCATACTATCTAAGGAAGTAACATCTATAGCTTTGCTACTATTTGGATTAAGAAGTAAATCTTCGCAGATATGAATTATATTAATCAGTGTTTGTGAAATTGTAGAGTGCGCAACGATTTCACCACTAATACTAGATAATAATTCAGTTACTTCATGAAGTTTTATTTCATGATTC
Source organism: Bdellovibrionota bacterium (assembly GCA_044351935.1). GTDB lineage: Bacteria > Bdellovibrionota_C > UBA2361 > UBA2361 > JBIKWN01 > JBIKWN01. The sequence continues at coordinate 1,087 of JBILET010000183.1, read as the reverse complement.
TTTGACTTGTCAAAAGGAAGACCATTAAGCTCATTAGTAAAATTTTCAATTAGTTCCTCTTGGCTTTTGATTTGCGCAATAGGATTTCCTGGTGCACGGTCATTCTCTAAGATTTCCTGCAATCTATCCCTTTCAGTTATTGCAGCCGAAATTTTATTGGATAACTCCGCAGATCTAAGTTTTGAATCTATATTTTTAGAGTATTTTAAATAAACCTCTGGGCCGGGTAGATCTTGCGTGTCGGCACAAAGCGTAAAGTAAGATAGCGCATACTGGAGTTCCGGAGATACAGCAACAAGTCGTTCTGAAAATTCACCATCGATACTGCTCATTTTACTACGTTCTTCATTGTAGAAATGAAGTATCAGATTAGTTCCTCGAGTTGGATTTTTAAGTAACTTTACTGACTGCACCAACAACGGTAGAGCCAAAAGCTTATCTTCATTATCGGGTGATGATATTAATGCTAATAACTCGCTGTGTAGCTTACTTAAGACTTGGCATTGGCTAATTGTATCCGTGATTAGCTCGTTAAACGAGGAGAAGGAAGAGTCTAGTTTGTAAGATTCATTTTTGATTCTAAGTGAATTAAATTGATGCCCTAGAATATGGGCTCGAACAAAAGGAACGTTTTCTTTTGCGCGATTTATAGCTCGTTTTCTTAATCCATCTAAGCCTATATGTCTATGGTCAATCGATACAAAAAGATTCTTATCTACTGCAATCATCGATTTAAATTAACACGATGATTTAAAATTACCGAATTATTTTTTTTAAAGTAAAAATATTTTCTATAAATTTTTAGTTGCTAGTATTTCGACGGCAGGCGATCTATCGCCGTTACAGGATATTCTGCGTGGAGCAGATAGTTTAGTAATTTTAAACCCAGCATCAGTGTATAGGTTAATAATCCTATCTGTGCCTTGATTAGAAGCAATAATTGGGTTTTTAAAACTACTAAGCCAGATTACTAGTCTTTGCTGATCTTGCCAAGAAAAATCTTCCTTAGAGTATTTAGTAAATTCAACGTCATAGGGTGGATCCACGTAAATGACATCGGTTTCTGTGATTTGCAACGTCTCGAAAT
>JBILET010000181.1:0-4120 GCA_044351935.1 Bdellovibrionota bacterium | reverse complement strand
CATTCCTAATTTATTGATTAGAGTTGTATCGTGATCGTCTCCGGGATTTGCAGCTGTTAAAAGTTTGTCTCCTGCAAATATTGAATTAGCACCTGCCAAGAAACACAAAGCTTGGCACTCATCTGTCATTTGTGTTCTTCCTGCAGATAAACGCACCATTGATTTTGGCATCATGATTCTTGCAGTCGCAATGATTCTTACAAATTCAATTGGATCAACATCGTGAACATCTGAAAGAGGAGTTCCTTCAACTTTCATAAGCATGTTGATTGGCACACTTTCTGGATGCGGATTTTGAGTTGCTAGTTGTACTAAAAGACCAAGTCTGTCGGACTCTTTTTCGCCCATGCCGATTATTCCACCACAACAAACTGTGATGCCTGCGCTGCGGACTGCAGCAAGTGTTTTTAATCGGTCTTCATATACTCTTGTTGTGATTATATCGCCGTAGAATTCGGGTGATGTATCAAGGTTATGGTTATAAGCGTAACATCCAGCTTCTCTTAATCTATTAGCTTGAGAAGGAGTTAACATTCCAAGTGTACAGCAAACTTCCATTCCCATTGAATGAACAGATGACACTAGATCTAAGATATGATCAAAATCTTTTCCGTCTTTAACTTCGCGCCATGCAGCTCCCATACAAAAACGCGTAGAGCCAGAATCTTTTGCTTCTTTTGCTTTTGCCATTACGACTTCTTTTGGAAGTACTGGGTGTTTTTCGACCCCTGTATTATGGTGAGCACTTTGTGGGCAATAAGAGCAGTTTTCGGGGCATCCACCAGTTTTAACAGATAATAAAGTAGAGCGTTGAACTTCGTTTGGATTGAAGTTTGCTCTGTGTATAGAGGATGCCATGTAGATTAGGTCTGGAAACGACAAACCGTAGATGTCTTTGGCCTTTTGGACTGTCCAATCGTAGTTAGGGGTAGTCGAGCCAGCATTTGTATTCATATAAGCTTACTAATTTATTTTTAACGCAAAATGTTGGTATTATGCTGTCACAGTAAGTGCCAAATTTCAAACCACAGGACATTTTAGCAAGAGTTCACGAAAAGCTGCCAAAAGGGCTAGATCTGCTCAAATCCCTAGTAGCGCAGAATAGTTTTACTACTAATCGTGAAGGTGTGCATAAAGTTCAAAGTGCTCTAGAGAGCCATTTTTGGGCTCTTGGGCTTAAAACTTCTAGGACTCCGTCCCCTAAGCGAGCTGATATTCTTGTTGCAGAAACTCCGCAAGCAGCACTTGAGCCCCCAATTCTTCTTGTTGGACATTCTGATACTGTGCATCAACCAAGTTCGAATTTTAAAGTTTGTAAGCAAATTTCAGAAAATAAACTTTCGGGTCCAGGTGTTTTGGATATGAAAGGGGGCTTGGTTCATATCTTACTTGCACTTGAAGTTTTAAAAGACTTACAGCTTCTTAATAAAATTCCTATCAAAGTTTTAGTGAATTCAGCAGAGGAGAACTCAACTGCTGCTAGTGCAAAATTAGTTCAGCAACTTTCTGCTGGTGCAAAAGAAGCATTAGTTTTTGAAATCGGACGCAAAGAAGGCGGAGTAGTTACGCAACGAAAAGGAATTGTTGAATTTACAATTGCGTCAAAAGGAAAAGCTGCTCACTCGGGGAATTCTTTTACAGAAGGAGTAAATGCAATTTTGCCACTTTGTTCAATTGCTGTTGAATTGGAAAAATTAGTTAATCTGGATCAGGGTATTACTGTAAACATTGCTCAAATAAAAGGTGGCGAACATTTTTGTGTTGTTCCAGCAAGTGCTGCTTTGGGTATCGAGATTCGCACTTGTGATATTACTCAAAGTGAAAACGTGATGAGTAAAGTACAAAATTTAGTTGATAGTTACGGCGACAGATTAGAGCTTTTGATTGAAACTTCTACTCCGCCATTAAATAAGATTCCTCAAACAGATATTATGTTTGAGCAGTTTAAAAACATAGCTTCAACATACGGATTTGAATGTAAAGAGCTTGTCCGCGTTGGGGGACTAAGCGATGCCAACCTTATTGGAAGCCTTGGGATTCCTACACTAGACGCCCTTGGCCCATATGGAGAAGGGGCTCACACAGATTGGGAATATATCGAAATAGACTCTATGGCGCCTAGGATTGCTTCGGTAATTGGCTGGTTAATAAAAAACTGAAGCATTTTCGTACTTGGCTACGATTATCACTTATAAGGTTTTAATTCGGGAATTCAAATAATGTTGCCAACGCGGCCAAGGAAAACATCTGACTGGAAAGGTTATGTTGGAATTGGCCAGCGTTTTAACCAGTCATTCCGTGCTGATATCGAAAGTAAGTTAGCTGATTTCATTTTTGACGACAAATTAGCCAATGCAAAAGTTTTATCTGATCTGGAAAAACTAAATATCAGAAGAAAAAGAACTTTTACTGGAAAAATTACAATATCAAAAGCAGGTATTCCACGCATTAATAATGCTAGAAATAATGCTTTTAAAGTTGGAATTGTTGCATTTGTGATGTTTGATTTGTTCCTAATTAGCTACTTATTTAGGCTTTTTAACCATTGATACATTAGATAAAAACATCCACAGACAATGTAAAAACCCCTTAATTTAGCTTGTTTTTTTAATAATTAGAGGGGTTTAGCAGTTTGGTGTTTATTCCAAAAATTTGTGTAAATAATTTTCTTAAGAATTCGTTAAAGTATAAAATAACTGTGCTTAATATTTATGGATCTGTAGTACCCCATATGACTGAAACTTCATCTGATAGATCACATTTAACACAAGAACAGCAAGCCTTATCTATTGTTGTTGCGTCGTCTCCGGATGTTGCATTGGCGGCTTTTGAGAGAACTCTTTCGAGTTTGCCCTCAGACCGAAAATTGCCAGTTGCGGTTCAACAACAAATACTTGAATTAGTGGAGTCTGATGCTGATCTGGCGTTAAAGATAGTTATTGGTATTCAAAATGCTGGAATCGGCAAAGGAATGGGTATAGATGAAAAGGGTAAAAAAATTGGTCAAATTATAGAACTGCTTAAAGATGATCAATTAAAGTCAGATCCTAAATTTATTGCAGATCTTATCCAAGTTTGTACTTATGACGATGATTCAGATCCGGTATCAGTTGCAGCTTTGATTAATCAAGGGTGGAGTGTTACAAAAATTATTAAATTACAAGAAGCTGGCAAATCTGTTGATGCAGTTGCTCTGTCTGATCATCGTGAAAAGCTTTTTAGTTTGATAGAAAAAGAAAAAGATAATAAGTTACTTATCCTAATTACGGATGTTTGCAATCTTCTTGCCGGTGTTCAAGGATCCAGCTTTAAGAAAGAAATATTTATAGATCGATTATCTCCGGTGGCTGCAAGTGTTCCTAAGGAAGAACTAACTTCGCTACTTGAAGATCTTAAATTGGCGCTAGAATCTCCTAAAGACGGTCAAATCATTAACTTTGACACTAATGAATTTGCAGTTGCTAGAACTCTTCGACTAATCTAAGGATGCAAGGCGTTTATAACAATGCACACACCTCCCATTATTGCGAACGACACCGATTCTGGGCGTTTTTCAATTGTACGACATCCAGATTGGAGCGAGATAAATCCTTTTGATGTTATTCAGATTCCAGTTCGCGATATAGAAACTTACAGCCCCGATGCGCTGGTTGTATTTGCTAGGGGATGTCAAGAAATTTACCATGAATTGGATCATCCCGTGCATGGATTGGGTATCAACCCAACTCGCATAGCCGAAGTAAATAATGCGATGACCTTACTGGAATCAGCTGATGCCGAACAAGTTAAGGAATGGGCCGCTCAATTTATTACGAAAAAATCTAATGAAGATATTTTATTGCATGAACAGATCCAAAATTATTTAAAACTATTAATTGCTACCGCAGACAAAATGGACTTGGTTCAGCGGGCACATGCACAAACGTTTACTAAGTGGTTTGAGGAGCAATTTAATAGCCTACTTAACAACCCAGAGCAGGCTCTACAAAACAAAGAGTTATCTTTCCAGCATGTCGATTCACCAAAATTGCTAGCTAGCTCTGAAATTGAAAGGCTTAAGACCCTGGATAAGAGCGTATTGTCTCACTCGAACCTTGCGGAGCAAATCATACTAAACGGG
>JBILET010000182.1:0-4120 GCA_044351935.1 Bdellovibrionota bacterium | reverse complement strand
TTGATCGCATAAGACGATCTCCAACCCCCGCATCTTTAAGTTTGCAATGACTCAAAATGCTTGGCTACTAACATACGAGGAACGCAGGGTTTCGCAGGGTAGTAAGTGCAGTTATTCAATCCTCTGCGAACCCCTGCGTTACCCTGCGGTAAAAAAGCTTAATTTAAAATCGCCACTAAACCCAAATATCTTTTTTACTCTCAGACCGAATTTGTCCAGCGGTTCTTAAGTCATCTAGAATTTTTAGAATTCTTCTTTGGCATTCTTCGACTTCGGATAATTTTACTTTACCCAAAGATTGAAGATCTTCTGTGATCATTCTTGATTTGCGCTCACTCATGTTTGCAAATAAAGCTTCTTTAACTTCAACTGAAGCAGTTTTTAACGAGAACACTAAATCTTTTTGATCAACAGCAGCAATCAAAGTTTGTATACCCTGGGCAGTCAAAGAGGCAATGTCATTAAAATTAAAAAGATTATCTGTAATCTTTACTAAAATAGAAGGAGCTTGAGTCTCGACTGCTTTTAATAATCTTTCACGACTAGCAGTTGGCATAGCTCGTAAAATATCAGCAGCGATTTTAGCTCCGTTTACCTGCTCGTCTTCTGTTTTTTGTTTGTTGTTATTATTTTGCCCCATCTGTAGCTCCTTGGCTGCTCTATGTGTATTTAAGATGCTCTAACACGTTAAACTTATTCATTTTAGGGCTAAGCTGTTGCAGTTGATGAAAAAGCCGAGTATAATCGACCGCTTACAATCAGTTCAATTATGGCGGTGTAGCTCAGCTGGTTAGAGCGTGGGATTCATAACCCCAAGGTCGGTGATTCGAGCTCACCCATCGCCAAATCCATATATTATTCTATTTTGTTCCATTAAGCATTTAAGCTTTAATGGCGATATATGCTACTTGAGTTTTGCTCAAGTTGAATTTGCGTATAATCTAAATAGTTATGAATTCTCAAAAAATATTTACTGCGATAAATTTTTGCTTCTTATCAATACTTCTGTTGATTGCATTTGCTGCCTCATCGGTGGCTGAAAATAAACAAGGTATGCGAGTTATTGGTGGTGGCTCTGCAAATCCATCAAGCTATAGCGTAGCAAGACTTCTAACTAGCGATGGAAATTTATGCTCTGGAGCAGTTATTTCATCCACTGCAATATTAACGGCGGGGCATTGTGCTTTTATTGGTTCCAGAAAAGGGGTCGCAAGAATCCGTGGGAAAAATTACAACTTAAAATCAGGCAGAAGACACTCATCTCTTGATGTAGGTATTGTTTATACTACCTCTAAAATATCAGCATCTCGCTATCAGGTTCCTTCTGGGATTGTTCCAAATATAGGCCAAAAATTCTTATTATTAGGATTTGGTCAGCCAAACGCTGGTCAGCTAAGTTATGGTTATATGCAGGTTAGTCAATACTCCTCGGGTTATACCGAATTTTTAGCTGATGCTGTTGGTGGTTCTAATGCTTGTCCAGGAGACTCTGGTGGTCCTGCGATTGTCAGATACCAAAACAGGGACACCATAATAGGAGTTGTAAGCAGGGGGCCCGCAGGCTGCCGTTCTGGGAATCAGGTGATATTTCCTTTGACTACCAACTCGTCAATGGCCCGCTGGATTCGCTCAAATAGCTAGCATTATTTATCTTTAAATTACCAGTTTCCTTAATTGCTCCGATCGCATAATGTGTCGGGGTCAAAATTGTGTTTGCTCTGGGGGAGCTAGGAATGAAAGGAAGTAAAGTTAAAGCATCAACTGAACCAAAAAAGTCAGCTGCAAGTAAGCCATCTGGAAAAGATCGCGATACTGAGCTTTTGGAAATCAAACAACTTCTTGTTGAAGAAAGAGCAAGAGTTGTTGCTGAGCTTAAGAAAACCGAATCAAGACTTGATTTAGATCGTGACGGTGTTACTGGTGATGATGCTGATATAGCAGCAACGCAAATACAAGCTGCAGAAGCAAAAAAACATGGTTCAAGACTTTTAAAATTATTAAAGAAGATCGACTACTCGCTGTCTAAATTCGAAGATGGCACATTTGGGGTTTGTGAATTAACAGGAGAAGATATTCCGATCCCAAGACTACGTGCAAGACCGACGGCTTTATATACAGTTGAAGCCAAAGAAGAGCTCGAACGCAAAGAGAAAAAATTCCGTTCAGCAGAAGATGTTGAGGATGATGTTGGCTTTGATGATGAAGGAGATTAAATTTTATGTCGGTAGCAATTAATTCTGTTGAGTTAGGTTCTTCTATTGAATGGATCAAAAAGGGTTGGCAACTTTTTACCAAAGCATGGTTAAAGTTGATAATTGGAGTGATCGTTTTCTATATCGGAATATTTTTAATAGGATTAATTCCTATATTGGGGCAACTGTTTCTAATTGTTGCTGCTCCTTGCGGAATGGTTGCTGCTAACATCGCACTAAAAGATATTGATTCAACAGGTGACTTTAACTGGTCTAGCGTGTTTGAAAGACTAAAACAAAAGCTTACTCCTACGTTAATTATTAGTGCTGTAAATTTTGGACTAGTTGTTGCGATGATGATTGTCTCTGTTGTTCTCATTGGCGGAGGCCTTGCCGCTGGTGGTGCTATGGGTAGTGAGGCAGGTATGGCAGCTGCAGCCGGAATAGGCGGTCTTGTAACTTTTGGTTTCGGTCTGGCTATAGGTATTGCAAACTGGTTTTCTATTCCATTAATTGCATTATCAGATATATCAGCACTTGATGCTCTTAAGGCAAGTTTAATGGCTAGTATTAAAAACATTCTTCCAATGATTGTTTTTGGACTAATAATGATGGTGCTATTTTTTGCTAGTATGCTCACTTTAGGGTTAGGTTTGCTGGTGGTTATCCCGCTTTCTATTGGCGCTAACTATGCGGCAACCAGGGCACTGTTTCCTGTCGCAGCATAATCAATAATCGTAATTTTACTTACTTGAAATAGTTCATACTGATGCTTATTAGCATTGGTATGGACTTATCAAAGTTTACTGTAAAATCACAAGAAGCACTTCAAGTTGCTCAAAACGAAAGTATTTCCTTTGGACATCAAGAAGTTGATGTTGAGCACCTTGTTCTAGCTTGCGCCAAGCAAGAAGGGGGAATATTCCCACGCTTGTTAGAGAAGCTAATGGTTAACCCTGTCGCGTTTGTAGAGTCTTTGTCGACAGAAATTCGTAAAAAACCATCTGTTAGTGGGCCTGGGGTAAATCCAGGGCAAATATATGTTTCTTCAAGATTAAATAAACTACTTGTAGCAGCTCAAGAAGAAGCAAAGCGATTAAAAGATGAATACGTTTCAGTTGAACACTTAATATTAGCAGCTATATCAGAAGGGCTTCCAAAGTCAGGAGTAACAGCAGTTTTCAAAACATTTTCGCTAGATCGAGATAGAGTTTTAAAAACATTAACCGAGCTTCGCGGTAATCAAAGAGTACAAAGTGCAAATCCAGAAGCTGCTTATGAAGCCTTAAGTAAATATGGACGTGACCTAGTCGAAGATGCTGCAAAAGGAAAAATTGATCCTGTAATTGGACGCGATGGTGAGATCCGACGCGTAATACAGATACTTTCACGTAAAACAAAAAATAATCCTGTACTAATTGGTGAGCCTGGAGTTGGTAAAACTGCAATTGTAGAAGGACTTGCGCAAAGAATTTTGCAAGGGGATGTGCCGGAAGGATTAAAAGACAAAACAATTTTTGCTCTTGATATGGGAGCATTGATTGCAGGTGCAAAATTTAGAGGAGAATTCGAAGAACGTCTAAAAGCAGTTTTGCAAGAAGTTAAAAACTCCGAAGGTAGAATTATACTTTTTGTCGATGAGTTACACACAATTGTTGGAGCAGGAAAGTCAGATGGAGCAATGGATGCTGGCAATATGCTTAAACCTATGCTTGCTCGAGGAGAACTTCATTGTATAGGTGCTACTACACTAGATGAATATCGCAAATATCTAGAAAAAGATGCAGCGCTCGAAAGACGCTTTCAGCCAGTGCAAGTTGATGAACCAAATGTTGAAGATGCAATTTCAATTCTTAGAGGAATCAAAGAGAGATTCGAAATTCACCACGGTGTTCGAATATCTGATGGAGCAATTGTTGCAGCAGCAA
>JBILET010000263.1:0-3321 GCA_044351935.1 Bdellovibrionota bacterium | reverse complement strand
CGACTTTGCCATTTATAACAGCAGCAAATCCAGCAGAGTCATATCCTCTGTATTCAAGTTTTTCTAATCCCGAAAGAACAACTTCTTCAGAATTGCGACTACCAATGTATCCAACTATCCCGCACATTATTTAGATCCTTACGATTAAAAGGAACGCACTCTGAGGGATTCGAACCCCCGACCCTTTGGTTCGAAGCCAAATGCTCTATCCAGCTGAGCTAAGAGTGCACGTTATTTCAAATTAAGCTATTTACGCTTATAAATTCTAAAGGAATAGTTTAACTTACTATTCGCATCCCCATCCTTTAAATCCTCAGTTCCCCCATCGCCTGTGCGGTCATCACTTGATACTAAGCGAAAAGCGTGGTCGTACTCCGGAAAGAATGTATCAGCCTCAAAACTACTAAAAATCTGCGTTAAGTACAACTCATCCCACTCATGCAAAGTATTTGCGTAGATCTGAGCTCCGCCCACAACCCATAAAGTCTGTGTAGCGTTAGGAATTTTCCCCTGCCTAAAATCTGCAATTGCTTCAAGTGGGTCTTGATAGCGAAGAATACTATTGGACTCATCAACTATTTTATCGGGGTGTCTGGAACATACAATATTAAGTCTTCCAGGAAGCGGCTTATAGGGAGCCTTTAGCGAATCCCAAGTGTTGCGCCCCATTAAAACTGTTTGGCCCCTTGTAGTATTAGCAAAATATTTTAAATCTTCTGGAACATGCCAAGGAAGGTCGCCCTTAAATCCAATTGCTCTATTTTGATCAACGGCAACTATAGCTTTAACTGTTCGCATAAAATTACTTACTAAACAGCAATATCAAATTTAATTGCTTCGTGAGGATTGTAGTTTTCAAGAGTAAAGTCTTCGTACTTAAAACTAAACAGATCCTTCACATTTGGATTTAACTTCATCTGAGGCAATGTTCGTGGCTCCCTTTTTAATTGTTCTCTGGCTCCTTCAACATGATTTGAATAAATATGAACATCACCAAAAGTGTGAACAAATTCATGAGGTTTATATCCAGTTACTTGTCCCATCATCATTAAAAACAATGCGTAACTTGCGATATTAAAAGGCACCCCCAACATTAAATCTGCAGAACGCTGATACAACTGCAAGCTTATTCGGTCATCTTTGACATAAAACTGAAATAACGTGTGACACGCAGGAGGAGCAACTTCGGGAAGATCCGCTGGGTTATAGGAAACAACTAACAAACGACGACTATTTGGATTATTTTTAATTTGGTCAACAAGATTTTTTATTTGATCAACTTTTTTACCATTTGGCCCTTCCCATGATCGCCACTGTTTTCCGTAGACTGATCCAAGATCACCGTTAGCATCGGCCCATTCATCCCAAATTGTAACTTTGTTATCGTGTAAATATTTGATATTTGTTTCACCATTCAAAAACCACAATAACTCATGAATAATTGATCTCAGATGAACTTTTTTAGTTGTTAAAAGAGGAAAACCTTCGTCTAAGTTAAAGCGAAGTTGTCTTCCAAACACTGAGTAAGTGCCTACTCCTGTCCTATCAGATCTAACTAAACTTATTTTAGAATTTTTTGAGTCTTGGTTTGCGCCCCCGTTTTCGAGGACATCAGCTACTAAATCATGATATTGTTTCATATGGTTTAAATAGGTTAAACCAAATTGTGGCAATTTTCAAAGGTTAATAGAGGGGAATTATAGGGTCAGGATTAAGGCTATTTAATTAACTTATCCATTTCTGCAGATAAAGTTTTATCATTTCTAAGCAGATCAAGTACTTCAACATAGTTGTTAACGGCAGCCAGGGCAGCATTAGGACCAACTAAACCATTTTGAGCATCGCTTAGGTCACACATGAGCTCGACCATTCGATTGTGGAACTCTTCCGGAGCAAGTTTTTGCTCAACTAGTATTTTTAAAAACTTTGTTTCTTTTGGATAATCATTATCAATTGCAGATAAAGCTTTCGCCATTCTATCCATGACTTCTTGAGGATCATTTTCCATACGATCCATAGCTTTTTGAGCTTCGACTAATTTTTCGCGAGCTTCGTTTAGCTTTTCTATCACCAAATCAGGTTTGTATTTAAGTTCTCTGCTTGGATTACCCGATTCAATTGAGGATCTTAGATTTTCTACGAAATCTAGTATTGAAGTTAATTTAGGAAAATGACTTGTCATAATAAACAAGCTAACTATAGTAGGTATTAATTAGGTTATGCCAGCAAGTAATTTACAGCCGGACCTGCCACTTGTAAGCGTCCTAACATTGGACTTTGAGCAGAACACATATTGTTAAGCTTAGTTTGGACTGCCCCAATCCCCGCCATCCCAACAATCTGCCGGACATCGGGCCCTGTCACTGCAGGCATAGACCCGGTGGCCCCGCGATCTTCACTCTGAGCTACTGGTTCAACCATTTTTTGATTGGCTGGATTAGCCTTCACATCAAATTTGCCCATAATCAATATCCCCATCTGTAAAAATCGTCCAAATATACTATATACTTTAAGGTTATAGCTTGATTGGTTAGTGGTGTTACATAATTTTTAGTAAAAAATCTTTTGTAATATCAAATAGTTAGCATAGAGCCCGCAGTTTATCTCTTCATATCTAGGAATACGATCTATCAATGAGGCACTACGTTGCAAAATAACTTTAGTATAAAGTCGCATACTAAATACCTTAGATAAAAATGATACAACTTTGGACTAGCCTAATTTCAATTCTCATTCTAGCTATCCCTGTATTTATTCTTAGCTTCAATGCTGGTCTAGTCTATTCCATATTTTTACTAATATCGCTATCAATCGGCGCTTATTTTCGCAAATTATTTTGGGGTAATCATTCTATATTGAGCCCTTTTTTCTCACTATGGGCAGGTGTGTGTATCTTAAGCGTTATTTTTTCTGTTGGATTTTATCTAAAAATGCCCCACTGGCTAGTCTTATCGATATTTATCATTATTGGCACATTAGGTCTAATTGGGATTTTCAAGCAAAATTATCAATTAAGAATCTATAATAGTAGAATTGAAATATTTTCAATTCTACTATGTGCGACAATATCAATCATTTGGTGTGCTAATGAATTCAAAGGTCTACATCTTGAAGGTTCTACATATTATTTTACTCCATGGCTTGATAATTTTTACCATGCAGTTTGGGTTGATGAATTAAGTAGATATCTTAGAGGATATGAAGCTAGCGATCCAAGAGCATATGGGGTGCCAAATTTCTTATATCATACAGGACAGTATGCAATAGCATCGTTGGTCTTTGCTTATTCCACTTCGATTAGTTCAATTGACTGTTATTTGA
>JBILET010000180.1:0-4129 GCA_044351935.1 Bdellovibrionota bacterium | reverse complement strand
TGGTGCTCCTCACGCAACGCAAAAAGAGATTCGTGAAGTACTATCAAAAGTTGGACTACTTGATGATATAGATTCTTTACCACTTGGTATGAGAACGATTTTTAAAGGTGACCATGCTCCATTTAGCGTCGGACAAGCCGAGCGTTTAATGATTGCTCGTGCGCTACTACAGAAACCAAGAGTTATAATTTTGGATGCATCATTGGATGTAATTGACGAAAGATCCGTACATAAAACTATAGAATTTATATTGAGTGATTTCTGTAAGGCTACAGTGATTGCCCTGACGCATGAGCGTCAGTTCATCCAGTATTTTGATGCGGGATACGAGCTGTTAAATGGTAAATTAAGTAGAGTTAAATAATTTTAATATGTCTACAAGTTCATATTCCTCAATAAAAAAGTTATCAGAAACAGGTGCTACTAGTGTTGGTAGAGTAGGGCTAACTTGGGTTGTGCCTTTAATGGCTTATTCATTAATTACTTTATTATTTTTAATAATTCTTGCATTAATTTTTGTACCGTGGGTACAGACGGTACCTGGAGTTGGAAAAGTTATAGGCTATTTGGCTGATGATAGGCAGCAAGAAATTCAAGCTCCAGTTGATGGTAGAATTTTAAAGTGGCATGTCATCGAAGGTAGTAGAGTAAAAGTAGGAGAACCTATCGTTGATATAGTAGATCTAGATCCTCAAATTATCGACAGACTTACTCAAGAAAAGGATGCAGCTAAGATCAAATTAGAGTCAGCAATTATTTCAAGAGATACGTCATTAAAAAACCTAGAAAGGCAGCAAGCGTTATCCAATAAGGGTTTAAGTTCGCTTAGGGCATTAGAACTTGCACAAATTGAATACCAAAAATTTCTTAGTGAAGTGTCTACAGCTACTGCCGAGTTAACAAGAATTGAATCAAGATTATCCAGGCAAGCCAATCAAACCATTACCGCTCCTCGTGATGGAATTATCATGCGCATAATTGCTCCGCAAGGAGAGGGGATACTTGTTAAGGCGGGGGCACCACTTGCAAGGCTGGTACCCGAGACCGATGAGCTTGCTGTTGAAGTTAAAATTCGCGGTAACGATATGCCACTTGTTTCGGAAGGGCGAGAAGTAAGATTACAATTTGAAGGATGGCCAGCGATTCAATTTGCTGGATGGCCGAATGTTGCAGTAGGTACTTTTGCGGGTGTTGTAAAAGTTGTTGATGCTAGTGATGATGGCACTGGTAATTTTAGGATTATTGTTGTACCAAATGAAAGAAAAGATTGGCCCGAGTACCCATATCTAAGGCAGGGAGTTAGAGCACATGGCTGGGTTTTGCTTGATTCTGTATCAATAGGTTGGGAACTTTGGAGACAGTTAAATGGCTTTCCGCCTTCTGTTAAGGATGTTCCTTTAAAATCGGAAAAAAACTAAGTGTTTAAATTAACATTAAACAAAATTTTAAATTTAGTTTTTTTCCTGCTGCTATTTCAGCAAAGCAGTTTTTCTGATTCAAATACTCTAACTTTAGATAAAGTTGTAAAGAGTGTTCTTAATAATCACCCTAATCTTCTTGCGGCAAAAACGCAGTTAGATGCCGCTAAAGCTTCTCAAAAAATTGCAGATGGCGGTTTTGATCCAGTAATTAAGTTTAACTCGTATGATTTTATTGAAGGTAATTATCAAAATAGTGGTTACTTAGATGCTACCATAGAGCAGCCTACCACTTTATACGGAACTAGGTTTATTGCAGGTTATAGAAGAAGTAAAGACGGTTTACCGCCTTATTATGATCAAGAAATAACACAAAATGACGGTGAAGTTCGGGCAGGTATTGAAGTGCCGATATTACGAGATGGTTCAATTGATAGACGGCGAGCCAATTTATCAATTGCTGCAATTGAGCAAGAATTAAGTAGTGCAACAGTTTCGCAACGTAAGATTGAACTAATTCGTGCTGCTAAAAACGCATATTTTGATTGGTTGGCCGCAGGTAGTAGGGTTCGAGTAATAAAAAATTTATTAGAAGTAACAGAAGAAAGGCAACATCAGCTTCAGGAGCGCCAACTAAAAGGAGACTTAGCAAAGTTTGATGTCACAGATAACCAAAGATCGGTTTTACAACGACGATCTCAGTTAGTATCAGCAGAAAGAGCATTAGCCCAAGCTAAATTTGAGTTGTCAGTTTTTCTTAGGGATGAAGCTGGACAACCAATTACTGTTAGTGATGACAAATTGCCACCATCTTTTCCAGCTTTATCATATGCTTTGCCTTCTAGTTATCAGATGAAGTTAGAGTATGCATTATCCAACAGGCCGGATTTAATGCGTATAAATCAATTATTAAAACAAAACTCAGTAGAACTTGAACTTGCTGATAATCAGATATTGCCCAAGTTGGATGCTCAAATATTGGCTTCCCAGGACCTTGGTGCTTCCGTGCCAAAGTATGATGAAACTGAAATCAGAACAGGTATTAAATTTGAACTTCCATTATTTAATAGATCGGCAACTGGTAAGAGTGATTCCCTTAAAGCTAAACAAGCTGAATTAGAATTTTTAAGTAAATTTTTAACGGATCGAATTTCAGCCGATCTTAAAGACGTTTTTGCAGGGATTAAACTTGCATCAGAGCGCATTAAGATTTCGGAGCAGGAGTATAAAAACGCAAAAGAAGTCGAAGAAGGCGAACGAGAAAGATTTTTCCACGGGGATTCTAATCTAATTTTTGTAAATCTTCGCGAACAAACAACCGCTGATGCGGCTATTAGAGTTATTGATGCAAACTTAGAGTATCAGAAAGCTTTAGCAGCCCTTGAAGCTATTACCGCAGAAAACGCATAAATTATTTTTTAGCTTTCTACAGTATCCCAGTTATCGGGGCAGTTTTTTATAACTGATTCTGCATACGCCACAGCTTGCTCAGGTAGCTGTGGAGCATACGCAGACTCGGAACGTGTGGGGTAAAAAATATCTTTTTTAAGAGTGTTGTTGATTGATGTGAATAAAAACGCACGTTGCTGTTCTAGGAATTTATCAGATTTAATAGGGTATTCTTTGTTGTGAGTGATTAACTGTTTTTCATCTTCGATAATTCCAATCCACCCCTTAGATATAACGTTCATAAGAAGCATTTGTAGTGGGAGTTTTCCTAAAAGTAATTCTAGCCCGACTTCTTTCAGAGCTATTGCTCTAATACTAAAAGGATAGAAGCTAGGTTGAAATTCCAAGATATTATTGAATCTTAGTATTTGAGAATCGCCATGAACAAGCTTTTTACCAAGTTCAGATTTAAATGGCACATGTAAACAGATGCCATAGGGATCATGGGCAAACATATTACTTAGCTCGACAGTCGTATCGGTTGCAAACGTGTCGCCCGCCGAAATACAAGTAACAGTTTGTGCTGTATTGGCACGTAACCCTTCTATTAGTCCTTGATAATAAGAGCATCCAGGAGTTGCATTAACAATTCTTAAAGAAATCTGAGTAGTTGATTCCTCAATAGTTTGGACTGTTTGTAATAATGCTTTTCTTTCTTCTTTGGTTTTAGTGCAATCAACAAAGATAATATCAAAATTTAACATTTGTTGAGCAAATAAACTTTGAAGAGTTACGCTTAATGGCTCATCAATGGTTAACACAGGAAGAACAAAAGCATGACTTCTTTCTGGATTACCAAGTCTTCCTAGTGATGCACGAAAAGCTCGACCAAGTTCACGTTGAGGAGACGCAAATGCGCGACCAGTTAAGTTTTCGCCGTATACTCTAAACGATGAAAGAGGTGTAGGAATATAATTATCAAATTTATATTTAGTTGCAAGGCGAAGCCACAAGTCATAATCCATCGAGTATTTGAAACTTTCATCTATTAGATCGCCATTTGGAAGAGCTACCGAATAAAGAGCATCACGTGTAAAGAATACACTTGGCTGAGCTAGCCAACCTTTAGGAACCCAGTATCTGTGTAGATCGTAAATTGTCCTAGGGACGTTATTAACAGTTTGAATAGGATTACCTTGCCTGTCGGCTTCTATACTATCACCTAAAACTATTGGACCGTTATTGATAGCTTTAAGAACATCATTAAATGCATTTGGAGTATAGAAGTCATCAGAATTTAGCCACCCGATTATATCGCCGGT
>JBILET010000179.1:0-4139 GCA_044351935.1 Bdellovibrionota bacterium | reverse complement strand
GCGCTAATTACGGCGACATAATGAACGTGATGGGTAAACTTCACGAGGCCGGTATATATCAAATCGGATTAATCTCTGGACTTCCGGATGGGGATTCACGCAAAAAATAAATTCGACCTACGAAAGTTTATCAAAGATTCTGAAAATGATGACTTCCGTACACTTTCGCTTTCGGCATCATTGCTGGGGCATTTTGCTATATTTATTATAATGTTTACTTCCTTTGGTTCGGGTTGGGGGGAATTCGAACCACCAGTTATTTACTCTGTAACTATAGAAGGTGGTAAAACTTTAGGCGGAATCGCACAAGTTCCCGAGAAAGATCAAAAAACTCCGCCAGCGCCTCCTAAAAAAACTTCATCTGATCAAAAGTCCGAAACAAAAGAAGTTCCAGTTGATCAATCAAAAAAAGTTGAATCAAAACTCCCCGAAGCCGAAGACGGAGAAGTTCAGATAAAAAAAGAGACTTCTAAACCAAAAGAAGAACCGAAAAAAGAAGCAAAAAAGGAAGTTAAAAAAGCTGCCCCTGAAGATCCAAATAAGAAATACCAAGAAGCGCTTCAGAGGTATTTAGGTGAAAGCTCTAACGCTGGTAGTACTCAAGGTTTTGGTGCTGCTGCTTTAGGAGGACAAGGAATGGGTGGGGGAGTAGTGCGGCCACCAGAGTTTTTTGCTTATATGAAAAAGCTGGAACAGTACATAAAATCTGGGTGGGTATGGTCTGACACTACTTCGGCTTTAGTGACTCAAGTTGTTTTCGAGATGAGCCCTGATGGAAGAATCAGTGGAGTTAACATATCAAAAGGTTCTGGTAATCGGGCTTATGATGATTCAGTGCTTAGAGCCATCGGTAAAGCTTCGCCAGCTCCACCACCTCCTGCATCGGTTTATGAGTTTTTTCGTTCCGTTCGAATGACTTTTGATCCTCGCGAATAGCCAATATTATTATAACTGGCTCATTCCCAATATTTATTCCCTGTGGTAATTTTTAACACATGAAAAAACTGACATTACTCGTTGCTCTTGCTTCTGTTCTAGCTATATTAAGCGCGTCAAAAATTTCTTATGCGCAAACTGATATTTATGTTCGAGGTGCCGCACGATTAATTCCTATTGGATTACCCCAGTTGTGTTTAGAGGGAAGCTCGGAAGCTGCAAAACAGATTCCTTCAATTATAGCAAAAGATCTTGATCTGTCTGGTTATTTTGAAGTTATTAATCCAAATGCTTATATCGAAACTCCTGGTAAATGTGGTGGACAGGATTCGATTGTTTACTCAGATTGGAGCCCACTAAAAGCTGATGGAGTTGTTCGCGGAGTTGTTAAAGGAGGATCGGATAATATCTCAGTTCAGCTTTACCTTCATGATGTTGGAAAACAAACTGTGGTAATGGGCAAAGAGTACACTGGTAGCTCTTCTGATATCGCGAGAATTGCACACAAATTTGCTAATGAATTGATGCGTTATTATACAGGCGAATATGGGCCATTTGGAACTAAAGTTGCGTTCTCAACGAAAGTTGGTCGATTCAAAGAAATTGCTGTTATGGATCTAGACGGAAGTAATATTAGACAACTTACCAACGATAAATCACTTTCAGTCTCGGTGGCGTTCTCGCCGAATGGTCAAGAGTTAGTTTATACATCTTACCGCAATCGAATCCCTGATTTGTTTTCTTTGGACATCAGTAGTCGCAGTGGCTCTCAAATTACTAGTAATACTAAACTTGAGCTTGGTGCTAAGTATACTTCAGATGGGAATAACTTTTTAGTTTCATCTTCTGATGGTGTTCAGTCCGAGATTGCTGTTATGAACAGAAGAGGCAGCTCCGTGCAGAAACTTACTAGCTCTAATGGTGTAATTGATGTTTCTCCACACTACTCACCTGACTATTCGCAAATTGTATTTTGTTCGAATCGCGCCGGTGGGCCTCAAATTTATACAATGAATGCTGATGGTTCAAACGTAAGAAGAGTATCTTTTGTTTCTAGTAACTATTGTACTAGCCCGTCTTGGTCTAAAAAGGGTGACAAAATAGCATTTGTTTGCCGAGCTGACGCTGGATTCCAATTGTTTGTTGCAAATGCAGATGGTAGCAACCCAATGCAGTTAACAAGTTATGGTGATAACGAAGATCCAGATTGGTCTCCTGACGGACGGTATCTGGTTTTTGGAAGCACTCTAGGTAAATCAAGAGTGTTTAACTTAGCTCTAATACGTGCAGATGGTAGCAATATCAAGCAGCTGACCACAGGCCGTGGAGGAGACAGCCAACCAAGCTGGGGGCCTTTACTAGATTAGAGTTTGAAAATTAGATAAAAAAGTCGAGTTTTCGGTATATTAGCCTATTGCATCCGTGTTCGTGTGGTTGTACCGTAAAGGTGGTCTGATTATAGGTCAGTTAACTAATGAGTACGGGGGAGGAAAATCGGATTAGTTTCGCTAGATAAGCTAATGCGATTTTTCTCTGCCGCTCTGTTTACCCTAGATCGATCTTAAGTTTTACTAAAAATAAGTAATTTTAATAATTTTGGAGGAATAGATGAAACTTTCTAAAGTAGTACTAGTTGGTTTACTAGTTGCGTTCCTTGCCGGTTGTTCGTGCAAGACTAAGAACGTTGGTGATTCAAACTTAGGTGATGGCGCTGGTGGACCGTTGAAAGACGTAAACTTCGCATTTGATTCATACAAGTTGGACAGCAAAGCTAAGGAAATCTCTGCTTCTAACGCTGAGTGGTTAAAAGCTAACGCTGAAGCTACTGCGCAAGTTGAAGGACATTGCGATGAGCGTGGAACAAACGAATACAACATGGCGCTTGGTGCAAATCGTGCTCGTGCTGTTCAGGAATACTTAAAGTCATTAGGTATCGCTGCTAACCGTTTAAGCACAGTTAGCTACGGTGAGGAAATGCCTCTTGATCCTGGTCACAACGAAGCTGCATGGGCTGCTAACCGTCGTGCACACCACAACGTATCAACTAAATAAGTTAAAAACTTAATTGATATGTAATAAAGGGCAAAACGAAAGTTTTGCCCTTTTTTTATATGCTGCGATAATAAGAAGTAAAGGCGAGGACAAAAATGAGAAAATATTATTACTTTAGTTTTATTACTGTAACTTTATTACTATCGGGTTGTGTTCCGGCTTCTTATGAGCAGAGAATTAAAAGACTTGAATCCTCGCTTAATGACATTCGTTCATTTCAATCCGAGCAAATGGCTCAATTAAGTTCAGTACAACAAACAGTTCGCCAATTATCTGGAAAAACCGAAGAGCTAGAATATTCTGCAAATCAAAGATACGGAACAGATTTGGATTCTTTAAGACAGGATTTATCCTCTCTTAAAAGACGAGTCCCACCGCCTGCAAACGTTCCATCGCAACCATTAGAAGAAGATGAAGTTGCTGCTCAAAAGGCAGGGCTAACACTATTTGTGGACGCATTAACTAAACTTAGAAATGCAAATTACACAGATGCATTGACGGATCTTGAACAAGCAAAAATTAATGCAGCATCAGATGTGATGCCACATCTTATTTTCTGGCAAGGCGTTACTTACGATGGATTAACAGAATATAAAAATGCACTAGCTACATATAATGATTTTATTTCGCGCTTTCCAAAGCATAGAAGAGCGCCTCTTGCTTTGTTAAGACAAGCTTCTGTTTTTGAAAAACTAGGTGATGCAAAAGCCTCTGAATTTACTTTGCGTAAACTTGTTAGTGATTATCCAAACACTCCCGAAGCTGTAGCTGTAGCATCAAGATTACCTAAGTCCTCAGCTGCGCCGTCAGCTTCGGCACCTTCGACAACTAAGAAGAAAAAATAAGTTTATCAAAGTAATTATCCCGTGAATTTTTATAGGATATTACAACATAAATGTAACTTACCTAAGAGCGACGGAAGGGTATTAACATTAGGAAGTTTTGATGGTCTACATCTTGGACATCAAAAAGTCATAAATAAAGTTATTGAAATATCCCGCCAAAAAACATTAACTCCATCGCTTTTGTCTTTTTATCCACATCCATCTGTAAGATTAAAACGTGCAGTTAGTATTCCTAAAATAACTTCTCTTTATCAAAGGCTAAATTTACTTACTAGTTTTGGTATAAACGATTTTTTTCTACTTAAC
>JBILET010000178.1:0-4146 GCA_044351935.1 Bdellovibrionota bacterium | reverse complement strand
ATTGTCTTTTAAAGCACCAGGGTCACATCCCATTCGAAGATTTATGCGCGCTATGCAATGCGTATAGGTTAAATAGTCTAAGACGAGAAATGTCAGATTTTGTCGAGCAAGCATTTGCCTTAAATAAAATCAATTTAAGTGAAACAAACAGTACACTTAACTTTATGCGAGAGCTTGGTTTGGATAATGTAATCGAGCACGAATTATTTGATCAACTTATTGCAATCGAGCGAACACAAATATTATCAAAGTCTGATACAGAAAAAGTTGAGTTTCTACGAGCAATTGGATTATGTCATGCAAACTACATTGATGATTTTGCAATGGTATTGCGTGATCTTACACCGCGACTTCCACATTTATCATCCAGAAACATGACAAGACTTTTAATGGGGTGGGGGCAAGTTGAGCACGTAAATTTAGAAGCTCTAAATCATGTAATAAAACATGTTGGCGATGTAAATATTAACTATACATATAAGGAGCGAGCTATTGCTTTAAAGTGTCTTTGTATGTTGGCAGATGAAAAAGATGTGCAACAAGTATGGACTAAGATCGAACATATTTTTACAAAACACAAATTAAAAAATGTGGCTACCTCATGTGAAATACTAAAAGCAGTTAGTGCAGTTGATTTGCCAATAGATCAAGACAGATTACAGTATATTACTAGAAAAGCCTTTATGAGGGGTACAGATTGGATTGATGCAGACGTTTTTAACAAACTAACCGAAATCACTTCATCAATCGGTTATAATCATAGAATGCGCTGTAGAATACAGTCTGAAATGGCTGAACAAACGTTTAAATACAATCAAAGATCTTATGCTATTGTTGTGGATTATCCTTGGATTCACAGATTTGGCGGATATGATGATGGCCCATTGTGTGGAAGCGAGAAAATGCGAGATGCTATTTTACTTCGCGCAGGATTAACAGTTATTCGTATCCCAGAAGATTTATTATTTGAACGTGATACAAAAACTAGGTTAGTTGAATTTATTAAATCTAATCCAAAACCAGATACTTATTTTATGACTAGAACCCAATAAGAAATTTATGAATCAATTTGAATCAAATCTACAGTGCGCAAAAAACTTGGATTCAAAAGATCCACTAAATTCGTTTCGCTCAAAATTTATTTTCCCAAAAGATACAAACGGCAATTCAGTTTTATATTTTACCGGGAATTCTCTTGGTCTTCAGCCAATAGATGCCTCAAAAGTTATTAACAACGAAATCAACGATTGGGCAAAATGTGCTATCGAAGGTTTCTGGAAAGAAAACAATCCTTGGCTAACTTATCACGATTATTGCGCACAAGGATTAGCAAAAATTGTTGGTGCAAACGAAAGTGAAGTAGTTGCGATGAATTCACTTACGGTAAATTTGCACTTGATGATGGTTTCATTTTATCGGCCAACAAAAAGTCGGTATAAAATTTTAGTTGAAAGTGGTGCGTTTCCATCAGATCAGTATGCAGTTGCTTCTCAAGCATCGTTTCATGGCTTTAATCCTGAAGATGCAATCTTAGAGCTAACTCCAAGAGCAAACGAAGATACGTTGCGTCAAGAAGACATTATTGAATTCATAAATAAACACGGATCCGAAATAGCATTGATAATGTTAGGAGGAATCAACTACAGAACTGGTCAAGCATTTGATATGAAAACTATAACCGAAGTTGGTCATAAAAATGGCTGCGTAGTAGGTTTTGATTTAGCACATGCGGCAGGTAACTTGGAGCTAAGACTACACGATTGGAACGTAGATTTTGCCGTTTGGTGTAACTATAAGTATATCAACGCTGGTCCAGGAGCCATTGGTGGATGTTTTGTGCATGAAAAACACATTGGAGTAAATCTTCCAAGATTTGAAGGTTGGTGGGGACATGACTTGCAAACAAGATTTAAAATGCCAAGCACTTTTAAACCAATTAATGGTGCCCAAGCTTGGCAGTTAAGTACGGCTCCTGTGTTGCAACTTGCTTCCCTACGATCGTCAATTGAAATATTTAATCAAACCAGTATGCATGAACTTAGAAAAAAAAGTTTAATGCTAACTGGTTATTTAGAGTTTCTATTAAATGAATTAGTTCCTGCTAAATCATTGCAAGTAATTACTCCAACACAACAAGATCAGCGCGGTTGTCAGTTATCCTTACGACTAAGCGGGGACCCTAGAAGTATACAAAAAGAGTTATTAACAATAGGAATCGTAACAGATTTTCGTGAACCTGATGTTATTAGAGTTGCACCAGCGCCTTTATACAATTCATTCGAAGATGTTTTTAAGTTTGTAGATATTTTATCTAAGTCTCAATATGTTTAATAACCCTGCAATCGATATTTCAATTGAAGTAAATTTTTCTCCTAATCAAGGCCCACGTGCTTATGGCGTTGATTCACCATCTGCAATGCCACTTATTGTCGGGGATTTTATTGGGCAAGTTGCAAAAGGAGGAAGTTGTAACTGCTTTGAATATAAAATTATTCCTCATTGCCACGGAACACACACCGAAACAGTAGGTCATATCTTAGTCGATGATGTGCCAGTTAGTAACATAGTCACTGGATTATATTTACAAGATGCTCTTTTAATAACTGTTACTCCTCATCAAAACTGTACGGAAAATTACCAACCACAATTAACCCCAAATGATTTAGTGATTTCAAAAAAATCTTTATTAGAAGCGCTTGGCGGAAAAACTCCTCCAAAAGCACTGGTAATTAGGACTCTTCCTAATAGCGATGACAAAACTTGTGCAGATTATTCAAAAGTTACACCTGCATTTTTTACCAATGATGCAATGGAATTGATTGCTCAATACGTTGAGCACCTTGTTACAGATATTCCTTCAGTTGATTGCGCATGGGATGACGGAAACTTAAGTAACCACAGAATATATTGGAACGTAGCAAAAGGAGTTACTCGATTATCTAAAGATGTAAGGACCCATGCCCTTATTACCGAAATGGTTTATATCCCAAATGAAGTTGAAGACGGCGAGTATAAGTTATTAACCCAAGTCCCAAGATTTTTATCTGATGCCGCACCTTCTAGGTTAAGTTTATTTAAGTCCTAAAAACGCCGTTGGTGGGCGTATACTAAGCTCCCAAAATTCGCTATACTTACCGGATTCTTACGACAATTCTGTCTGATGTTTTTAATATAGATATGGAAGCCCTAAATTTAGAAGATATTCAAGCCCAAATTACAACTGTTGATGAAATTACGCGCAAAGCCGTAGTTTCGGTACCAGCTAGTCAAATCGACTCTGAGTATAAAGCAGCAATCAAAAAATATTCGTCACGAGCCAAAGTAAATGGATTCCGTCCCGGAAAAGCTCCAGTTGCTATGATTGAGCAAATGTATGGCGACAGCCTTCGTTGGGATGCTGTATCTAAATTAGTCTCGGACTCTTTACAAAAAGTTGTTCAAAAAAATGAACTTCAAATGGTCGGTACTCCGAAAATCGATATCACTTCTAATAAGCCAGGCAGCGACTTAGAATTCACAGCTGATTTTTCAATTTATCCAACTCCGACAATTACTGGATATGATTCAATCTCGATTGAAGTTGAAAAAGAAGAGTTAACTGATGATGCAGTTAATAAAGTAATTGATTCAATCAGAAGATCAAGAGCAACTGTTCAGCCTACTGAGCGTAAAATGGTTCAGTCTGATGATGTAATCGATGTATCGGTTGTATTCAAAGCAAAAGACGGATCCGAGACTGCTGCAGAAACAGCTACTATCGGATTAGGTGATGGAAGATTGCCAAAAGAATTCGATGATCAAGTTATCGGAATGCAAGTAGCCGAAACTCGCGAAGTACGTTTGGCTTCTGGCGAGGAAGGCGAATTAAATTATTCTGTAACTTTAAATTCAATTAGCGAGCGAGTCCTTCCAGAACTTACCGATGAATTTGTTGCTTCTCTAAATGAAGAAGCAAAAACAGTAAAAGATCTTAAGGATAGAATTTCTGCTAATTTGACTTCGCAATTTGAAGCTCAGGCGAACGAAAAAGCTAAAAACGTTGTTGTCGAAAAATTAATCGAGTTAAATCCATTCCAAATTCCTCAATCAATGATTGATGATGAAATTCGAAATCTACTTATCCGAGTAGGTGCAGTGGATCCAAAC
>JBILET010000176.1:0-4159 GCA_044351935.1 Bdellovibrionota bacterium | reverse complement strand
AGAAACTTTGCCCCAATTTGAGCGAAACTATTTATTAGATATCACAAATTTAATTTTTTAATTGGTTGGTTATTAGGGGAAAAATTTTATGACAAATGTTAATTCTGTTGGATGGCAATCTGCTCTGGAAAGTCTGCTTCAAATGGCTTTTTCAAGCGAGCCGGTCGAGCAAACTCAAAATTCAAATAATACCCAACAACGCAAACAAAATAATGTTGGATATACGAATAGTAGTAATGCCTCAAATAAAGTTGAATCACCAGATCAATCTTTTGATTTCATGCAAATCTTAAGTGACTATACTAGGCAACGAACAGAATCAACGTTAAGTGATATTAAAGACAGAGTATTAGTTGATCTTGGTATCAATCGTGGAGTCGATGGAACTAGGCAAGGTCTATTATCTGGAGTCACAGATTATTTAGCAGATTCAAAAGTAGGAAGATTTTTTGGGATTACCACTTCATCAAAAATTACAGGCACCGAATCTGTACCTGGTTCAACAACTGCATCACTGGGCGCAACAATTATAAATGCGGGGGTTGGTATTTATGACTACATTCGAAACTATGGTCAGATGGATCCAAAAACTAGAGTAGTTTCTGGAATGACTTTAGGGGCATCAATAGGAGCATACTTTGGACCAATTGGTGCTGGTGTTGGAGCAGTAATTGGGGGGCTTGCAGGACTCTTTAAAACCAGCGGAAAACCAAAAGAGCAAAAAGAACGCGATCAAATGAGAAAGATGCTTCAGCAAGCAAATATTATTGATGATAAATTTACTATTGGGCTGGCAGACGGTTCTAGATTTGACATCGGTATAGATGGTAAAGCCAGAGCAGAGTGGGGAGGGCGAAAATACTTCGAGCCTGATCCAAGTGATCCACTTGCTCAAAAAACATTCCAAGTTTTTCAACAAATTACTTCACAACTAATGGGTGGAAATCAGAACATGGCAAGCTCATTAGCGGGGTACTTAACTAAAGCAGCACTAAGTAACGCAAATGGAGATGCAAAAATAGTACAAGATAATATTAAAGCACTAATGGCTCAACTGATGGGAGCCGCCAATCAGTAAGTGACTCGAACAAATGCGCGAGCACTTACTGAATTTGTTCCGCCTTCAATCGGAGTAGATGCTGCTTGAAGGCCACGTCCTACGGCCATGCCTTCCATCATCGGTTGGGGACCAGGAACAAAACCTATTAGTTCTGGATCTACTCGGATAATTTGAACATCTTTAGCTTTAAATCCAAGAGCAGCAAGTGCTTTATCAGCAGTAACTTTGGCTTTTTTAGTCGCAAGATCTATAGCGTTAAGTTTGGCTTCTTCAATGGCAGAATCTTCGGCTTTAGGTGAAACCGAAAGTAAATTATTTGCTCCAAGATTTATTGCCTGGTCTATTATTTCTCCTGCAGATTTTAGATCTACACTAAATGAGATCTGGTTCCTAGATTCGTACCCAGTGGTTATAGATTCGTTTTTAATATTGTCATACTTTTTACGTTCGTATAACTGAATCGTGTCTGTGCTTAACTCAGACACGCTGCTTTGACTTTTTAGTGAGCTAATAACTTTTTCTGAAACAACAGAGTTTTCTTTAAGCGCGCTCTTAGCATCGTTTGCAGTTTTTGTAACAGAAAGAGTAACTAAAACTTTTGTGGCAGGAATTTTAATTTCGGCGCTCCCTGTAGCTTCAACAAATCTTGAGGTTGATTCAATGACACTTTGTTGGGCAATTGAATTTGAAGATAGTATAATTATACTAACAAAGCTTAGGATGGATATTAGTTTGTTCATTCCTAATATTCTGTAAGCTGTTACCAATAAGCGCAACCTATTGATGGAAAATTACCAGTAACCTCTTCTAATCAAGACAAGATCGCCTTTTTTAAGCTTCTCTTGTATTAATTTTGCACTATCTTCATCTAGCCGTACGCATCCGTGGGACCCAGAATCATTCAATTTACCTACGTGGAAAAATATCCCACTTTGGTGAGGAGATGGTTTTTGAGATGGATCCCATAACCTAGAATAATAAGGCATAGGGGCATTTCCATAAGCACGAGATCTTCTTATTTTGCCTTGATCATGAACCAAATAGTTTCCAGGAGGCGTAATGCTTACGGACATTTTAAGTGTTTTGTTGTATCGCTTAACACCTGGATTGCAACGTAAAGAATGCTCGTGAGACCAAACATCGCCAACTTGGGGGCGAGAAAATATATGTACTTTCTTATTTGGTAAATCAACCCATGCAAAAATATTTGTAGTTAGCTTCTTAACCGCAGAGTCATTAAATATCGCTTCCAGTTTAGATTGAGGTAACGTGCTATTAGTGGGTAATACGCTAGGCTTAGACTTAGAACTTAAAGCTAGTAATCGATGAACCCCGTAATCTGAATAGGGTTTAGAATGAGTACTTAAAGCAAAAAACGTTGTAAAAGCAAATGATTTTAATGCAATTTGTTGAAGAGCTGATTGTTTATGGGCTGAAATTTGATTTGAACGCAGGTTATGAAAACGACTCATAACGCGCGATAATACTACATTCTATTTAAGAATCAAAATTAGCTTCAAGAATATATTCTAATGCTATTCCATACTACTATTGCTAGTTGAATGATTAATATTATTTTTAGCATCTGATAAAATTACTTTTGTTATATTATCAGGCACAAAATCATATCCACTAAATTCCATAGTGAATGATGCAAGACCAGCAGTTAAGCCTTTAAGTTCGCTTTGATAATTTTGAAGATTAGAAAGCGGTATTTCCGCTTGAATCAATCCTGTAGTATATCCATCAACTGTTGTGTGTATTATGCGTCCACGTTTAGACACGATATTTCCAGTTAATTCCCCAAAAAATTCAGAAGGAGTATTAACAGTTACTTTCATTACTGGCTCTAATAAGCAGGGCGAAGCTTTGATAAAAGCATCGACAAATGCTTTTTTTGCAGCCGTAAAAAATGCTATTTCTTTAGAGTCAACAGGATGATGCTTACCATCATAAGCCGTGACTTTTAAATCTTGAATAGGATATCCACATAAAGCGCCTTCGCTTAGCGCTGCGCGAACACCTTTTTCAACTGCAGGAATATACTGAGAAGGAATAACACCTCCTACAATTTTGTTCACAAATTCAAACCCACATCCACGATCCAGTGGCTCAACTTTTAAATAAACTTCAGCAAATTGTCCTGCGCCTCCACTTTGCTTTTTGTGTCGATAATGACCTTCGGCATACGATCTTAAAGTTTCTCGATATGATATTTTTGGCTGTGATACGTCTAATTCTATACGGGTTTTAACCGTTAACTTTTCAATAGCTATTCTAAGATGTAGTTCTCCGACAGCATAAATAATTATTTCGTGAGTAACTGGGTCTCTTTCGATAAGTATGGAAGGATCTTCATCAGCTAATTTCGCTACAGCATCCGCAAAGCGTTGCTCGTCTGATTTTTTAACTACTTTTATTGCTCTTCCAAATAAAGGTTTTGGCAATTCAATTGAATCAAAATATATATCATCCTCATCGTGGTGAGCATGTAATACAGTATTGGTATGTATTTCATTGATCCTTGAAATCGCTATTATCTCTCCTGGTAAAGCTTGATCGATTTCAATTAATTCATTCCCATGTGGACGATATAAGTGTCCAAGTTTGATGGTTTTTTTACTTTCACCAATACCAGGGGTTCCTATAAATAGTTGAGTTCCCGGATTGATTAAACCTTGATGGACTCGACAATAAGAAATTTTACCCTTAAAAGAGTCATTTCTAATCATGCAAGCGTGCGCTATCGGATGTAGTTCTTTATCTGGAGTTACATGAAGGGCTTGGTCTGTCACGCCTTTTTTAATAAAACCTTTGAAATTTGCTTCGGTAGGATTGGGAAGTAGATTTTCAAAGAATAAAATTAATTCTTGAATACCGATTGATTTGCCAAGCTCATCGTTGCTTCTGGCGCTAGTAAAAATAATCGGGACTAAGTGTCCTTGTCGCAGGCAAAGTTCAAATGCATTATGC
Organism: Bdellovibrionota bacterium; assembly: GCA_044351935.1. Classification (GTDB taxonomy): domain Bacteria; phylum Bdellovibrionota_C; class UBA2361; order UBA2361; family JBIKWN01; genus JBIKWN01. The sequence continues at coordinate 126 of JBILET010000176.1, read as the reverse complement.
AACTTATCTGATGCAAATGTTTTACCGCCTGATAGGTATTGCTCCATAAGGGAATCATCAACTTCGATTACTTGATCAATAATTTTTTGATGGGCAGTGCTAATTTTGCCCAAATCGCTATCACCA
>JBILET010000175.1:0-4160 GCA_044351935.1 Bdellovibrionota bacterium | reverse complement strand
GATACATATAGATGTAATGGATGGATGTTTTGTGCCTCCCATTACATTTGGAGGAGACAAAGTTACTCAAGAAGCCAAATCAGTAAAAAATATTTTCTGTGACGTGCACTTAATGATTGTTGAACCAGAAAGACAGTTTGAAGCGCTGAAAAAAGCAGGAGCAGACCGTATTATTGTACATCAAGAAGCGTGTCCACATCTTCATCGAGTTATCTCACAGATCAATTCTATGGGCATTAAATCAGGAGTTGCAGTAAACCCAGGTACCCCAGTAGAAACCCTGCTAGATGTTCTTGATATAATAGATTTAGCATTAGTGATGACTGTTAATCCTGGTTGGGGTGGTCAGCCGTTTATTAATAGCTGTTTAAATAAAATAAAAACTCTGTCCTCTTATATACAATCGAGAAACTTAAAAACTATTATCGAAGTTGATGGAGGAGTTGATGACAAGACTGCTATTCTTTGCAAACAAGCAGGAGCTACAGCTTTAGTAGCCGGGTCCTACGTGTTCAATTCTAAGGATCGTGCAAAGGCAATTCAGTCATTAAGAAACTAACATAAAAAATGTTAAACATTGCAGAAATAGCTACTTTAATTATTGCTTATTTAATTGGGTCAATCCCTGTAGGATTAATAGTTGCAAGATTTAATCAAGTCGACATTACTGCAGTTGGTAGTGGTAATGTCGGCGCAACGAATGTCGCCAGGACATTAGGCAAAAAAGCAGGAATTTGTGTCCTTGTATTAGATTGCTCCAAAGGTATCCTACCTATGTGTCTTGTTTATATCTTAGGACTAACAAACTCTAATTGGATTCCATTTGCCGTTGTAAGTGGTCACTGTTTTTCCTTGCCGGGTCTTAAGGGAGGCAAAGGAGTCGCAACTGCATTGGGTACTTTAATTGCGTATACTCCGGTAACGGCAATAGTTAGCTTATTATTTTTTGCTATTACTTTTTATAAAACCAGAATAGTTTCTCTTAGCTCAATTGTTGCAACATGGGCTGCCCCAATTTTTATTCTAATTTCTGATTTTAATTCTGCATGGATACACAGCTTTGTTCTGACTGCCCTTCTGATCACTTACAGACACAAAGATAACATAGATCGAATTACCAAAGGCACTGAGTCTAAATTTAAAGTTTAAGTGATAATTTGTTGATTACTACCTACTCTGAAGTGCCTGTTTTTACCGCAGAGGAGCGCAAGAGGTACGCAGAGGATTAAAAATATCCTCTGCGTACCTCTGCGCTCCTCTGCGGTAAAAAAACAAACTTAAACACCACCCATAAACCAAAACCAATCCCCCAATTATTTAATTTTCGCTGCGTTTAAAACCCCCTCTACTCCCTAAAAACTCCCAAAATTATAAAAAACTAATAATTTTTCGTAGATATCTAGTAAGTTAAAGCACGAAAAATACGCACTGAACTATTGAGTAATTATTACTTTCGTTCGAAGTACCTATGACTACTCATGTTTGGAGGCACTAACCAAAAACTACCTGCAAAAAAACCGGCAACGACCGGTAAGGCAGAACCTGGTCAAAAACCAAAGGCCTACGATCCTAATGATATGACTGTTGAAGGAAATCTTCGGCGGGTCATAGATGAACAAGGTGTCAACGAAGCACTTAAAAACCAAGAACTAGATCTAGAAGAAGGTGTAGATGCTCCACTGATTCGATTAGTAAATGCATTACTAAGTCAATCGGTTACGATGGGAGCTTCAGATATCCACATTGAACCGTTCGAAACTATTCTTCGCATTAGATTTAGAATAGACGGTGTCCTTCAAGAAGTTCAAACTGTTCCACACAAACTTGCTTCTCCAATATCCACACGATTAAAAGTAATGGCTGCATTGGATATTTGTGAAAAACGTCTACCTCAAGATGGAACAATAAAGTTACGAAACGGTGATATCGTTGCTGATTTTCGTATGAGCACTCTGCCTTCAGCGTTCGGTGAAAAAATTGTGCTTCGGGTGATGGGCACAGCTAGCGTTAAAAACGATCTATCTAAGTTGGGAATTCCAGAACGTGAACTTAAGATAATACGAAATGCAATAAAAAGACCGGACGGATTAGTTTTAGTGACAGGCCCAACAGGATCAGGAAAAACTACGACTCTATATGCTGCATTAAACGAATTAAATGATATTTCAGAAAGTGTATTCACAGCAGAAGATCCGATTGAAGGAACTCTACAAGGAGTAACACAGTGTCAAGTTAATACAGCCGTCGGATATACTTTTGCCTCAATATTGAGATCATTACTAAGACAAGATCCTGACATAATATTAGTCGGTGAGATTCGAGATCAAGAAACTGCCGAAATATCTATTAAAGCTGCGCTAACCGGGCACTTAGTATTATCTACGCTGCACACTAATTGTTCTGCTTCAACAATTTCAAGACTTCTAAACATGGGAATTCAGGGTTATCTAATAACTTCTTCTGTTACATGTGTAGTTGCACAAAGACTTGTTAGGAGAGTTTGCAACGATTGTAAACATACAAGACCTGCCCCACCTGATCTTTTAGAAAAAATCGGAGCAGCAAGAGCACTACTAAATGAATCGCAACTGGTTTACGGCAAAGGATGTCCAAAGTGTAACGGCACTGGATATAAAGGACGTGCACCGATCTATGAGGTGCTACAAATGTCAGAAGAACTTCGAAGCTTAGTTTTAACTGGAGCTCATTTAGACACCATGCGAAAACAAGCGCGCAAAGAAGGCATGAGAACCCTTCGAGAATCCGGTATCGAACTAGTAAGACAAGGTATAACTACAATTGACGAGGTATTAGGGGCTTCAAATGAAGACGACCAAGCGGAGATGAATTCACAAACCACGAATACTTCGCTGCCAGAACAAAAACGAGCGACAACAATTGCAACGCAAGCAGTTAAGCCGCAGGCCAAATTCCAATCACTTTCATCAAGTTCCATTTCAAGACCTACGATGACTGGGGGTGTTAGTACACAATCAGCATCGTCGGATAGTAGATGGAGAAAAACGTAATTTTTTAGATTGTTGTTATGAGTAACGAAGTACCTGTATTTTTATTAATAGACAGCGACGAAAGATTTTTACTTTTTTTGCAAAATCTAATTCAATCCCTAGGGTGTGATTGTCAGTGTGCAAGCAACGCCGAAGAAGCACTTAATTTAATTGAGCAATTCAATATTGGTAAAAAGTTTGATGCAATTTTTACCGATATTAATTTACCCAATTTGAGCGGTTTAGAACTAATCAAAATTCTAAACTCGTCACCCGATACATTATCTATTCCTAAAGTAATAATTAGTTCATTAGATAAATACAACGATATACTTCGTGGCTATAGTTGTGGAACTGATTATTACATGACAAAACCTATAGATAACGATCAATTGGTATATGCATTGGATGTGATATTCCAAAACAACAATGCTCAACAGGATAGATACCATCTGCAGGAGGCATAATGGATAGAGAACAACTTCCAATATCAATACCGCCCCAAAAAGGTGCCGAACTCCGTCTTAAAAGAAGTTTAGGAAAAGGCAAAAAATCAGTTGTGATTAAATGTTTGCCAGGAGCAATTACCATACTTGCCGACGAGATGGGCACGACTTTACGCTCATATACTGATTGCTTACAGGGAATACCTTCAAAACATACTGTTATATTAGAATATGACGGAAAAATTGATAATCGCTCGTTGATTAAGCTAGTCGGATTCGACGAAGAACTTCCCGAACTTTCAATACCTCAATATCTTCTAGCAAGTGGAGTAGATCATGACATAATAGAAGATTTGATTGACGAGTTCGAGTTGCGAAACCATCTGTTTTTATTATGTTCGCAACTATCAAAAACAGTCGCCAGGCAAATCCAGCTCATTGCTGCAGTAGCCAGTGATGCAACGGTCATAATTCTTAACGATCCATTCCAGCCTTTTAGTGGAAGATGGCGGGAAGTATTTGGCGAATACTTATTTAATGATTGCGTTCAAAAAAACCGAGTTTACGTCTGCGCAAATTTAAGCTTTATTCCTAATTCCTGGATTGGAAAATCAAATGTCAGTTCTTACGATGTTGGAATAATTTACGAAAAGGCAAAACTTAAAGAATCCGAACCAGCAAAATTAGCTGCCAAAGAAACAGTAAA
>JBILET010000174.1:0-4165 GCA_044351935.1 Bdellovibrionota bacterium | reverse complement strand
CATTTTTTTTCGGCTGATTCAAGAGCGTATGCCGATTTTTTCAGTAAAGTCTTTAGCCCCGTTGAATCTAAAGCTTCGTTATAGGCTTTTTCTGCATATGGAAAACTTTCGATAAGCACAGAGCATATTAACCCAAGCGATTTTAGCTGTTGAAATTGAATGTTGAATTCACTCCAGTCAAGATTTTTAGCATTTAATACTGCTAGACATGATTGCAGCTCTTCTCTTTGATACGAAATACCAACTTCTGCATTTTCATCAAATTCAGAAATTAGACGCTCAACTAGTAATATTGGGGAAGAGATCTGCTTAGGCTCAATTATTCTTGATTTAGCAATTTCAAAAGGATCTTTATACGACATTGATTTTTACTGCAAAACAACCGCTTTAAGAGTAATTCAATTTAATCCCTTAATCCAATTGAAAAAGATAGATTTTAACGGTTAACCGATATTTTTTGAGCAAAAAATATCTGTCCAACTAACAGCAAGTAATGACACATCTTTTTTAGAAGTCTAAAAAGATAATTTTTTATTCGATCACCGTGCAGATACCTATTCGCCAAAAGTGGCTGTAAGCTTAGATGCATATAAAATATTTATCACGATATTTCAGCGCGATCGACCCACATTACTTCACAAGCCCCATCCCCCTGATCGAATCTACTTGTAGAACTTGTCCAGCTCATATTGTCTTTACTTACATAAACTAAATAACCAGATAAAGTTATTATATCCCCTACTCTAACATCACTTAGAATATCACTAATTTTTCGATCGGCAGGGATTATATGATTATTACTAACGTGTGAATTAACATATTCATGACTAAGCGCAAAATCATTCGAGTAATTCCACGAAACATATCTAGGCATATGTGTAAATTGAATCTGGTCAATAATTGCCTGATCTGATAGCTCCTGCCATCCAAGAGTAATATCATAAGGCGAAAGTTTTGGAGCGCTTGTAAAAAAGAAATTCCCAAAAGCTAAAACTTTTCCTTTAATTTTATACTTATATAAAGCCTGAATTTGATATCCTTCTTTTTCGAATACTTTGGCGTATTCTAGGGTTTCTTGAACTGGACTATCCAAAACAGTGATGCCAGGTGGATGACGTTTTACAGTTTTAAAGAAACCATACGCAAACAATAGACAAAGTACTACCACAAATAGCATAGAGTTCTTAAAAATATTTGAATGAATTATGTTTAATATTTTTTCTGACAATGAAACAGGATCACTTTCATACTTAATTGGGATACCAGTTATTGACGAAGAAATTTTTGCAGCACACTCACTGCAGTAACGAGACGACCTGCTCGAGACATGATTAGTATTACAATTAGAACAGATTAGATTTATCACTTAAGACTCTTAGTATAATTAGAATGTTAGCTGTGCTGAACTCATAACCATGATAAGTTTTTAGCTATATGAACCTACTAAGCACCAACTTACAAAATCTAAATCTTATAACATTATTAGCTTTGTTGGCTTTTATTTTTTTATTAATTTTTGGCAAAAAAATTATCTGGTGGCTTTTTAATTTTGACCAAGATGTAGCAAAAATAATCAATCAGAAAAAAAGCTCCGAGGTGCGCGTTGGTAAAATCGTTGAGTCAATTGCCCCTATTCTTGAAGACTTTCCAGTTGATATCTATGCCCAAGGCAGTACTACGCAGTTCATCGGGCAACCGGTAGATTTTGTGCATTTTACAGCTGATGGTGAAGTGGTTTTTATTGAAGTTAAAAGCGGAAATTCTCAGCTATCAGCAGTTCAAAAAAGGATAAAATCCTCCATCGAGCAAGGTAAGGTTTCTTGGGTGGAATTTAGAGTCAAGTAATCGCTAATAATACACAGTTTTTTCTTAGTAGATTCAACAATCTATTGTCGATTTTTGTAAATGTAAGGGTATAATATTACCACTTATGAACAGCGAATGGACCAAAACTGACTTATTTAATCCCACCGAAGAACATCTTCATTTACGTAGTGCGATTACTTCATTTGTGCAAAAAGAAGTTGAGCCTCAAGCTTTAGAATACGACAGAGCAGAAAAGTTTAATTTAAAATTACTACAATCTGCAGCAAAGCTTGGTCTACTTGGTATTACGGTGCATCACGATTACGGGGGAATCAGTAATGGAGATTTTGGCTTTGATGCTGTTGCTTCTGTAATTGCTCATGAAGAAATTTCTTATAGCGATCCTGGATTTTGTTTGGCCTACTTAGCACACTCGTTGCTTTGCGCTAACAATCTAGCCGTAAATGGCAGCCACGAGCAGAAACTAAAATTTTTACCTAAACTTTGCTCTGCTGAATTTATAGGCGCAATGGGTATGTCTGAACCGAACGCTGGCACTGATGTTTTGGGTATGCGAACCACAGCCATAAAATCAGACTCTGGATACGCAATTAATGGTAACAAAATGTGGATTACCAACGGTACCATCGATGAAGGACAATCTAGTTGCGATGTAGCGTTAGTTTACGCTAGAACAAATTCGTTGGAAGAAAAACGAGTTCAACTTTCAACTTTCATAGTCGAAAAAGGCACTAAAGGATTTTCGGTCGGTCAAAAAATCCGTGATAAAACTGGGATGAGGGCATCCAATACTGCCGAACTGGTATTTAATCAGTGCTTAGTACCTTCTTCGAACTTAGTTGGAACGGAAGGTGATAGCATAATTCACATGATGAAAAATTTAGAGATCGAACGTATTGGTCTTGCAGCTATGAGCGTTGGAATTGCTAGAAGAGCCCTTGATACGATGATTAATTACGCAAAAAATCGAAAAGCATTCAACAAGAATCTTTACGAATTTGGACAAATTCAAAGATATATCGCTGAAAGTTACGCGGAACTTCAAGCTGCAAGATGTTACTTGTATAACACTGCTAGACAATATGATCCTAAAAATAAAAATCAACGACTTGATTCTGACGGAATAAAACTTTTTGCAACTCCTATTGGTAAAAATATAGCAGATCGCGCTATGCAAGTTTTGGGGGGCAATGGTTACGTCGGCGAATACGTCGTAGAAAGACTTTGGAGAGATGCAAAACTTCTAGAGATTGGTGGTGGCACCTTAGAAGCTCATCAAAAAAATATCACCAACGAACTTGTAAGAAGTAAATAAATGTTACCGACAGACTACACAATTGATCACATTGGAATAGCAGTAAAAGATATCAATCAAGCTATTCAAAACTATACTAATAACTTTGGCCATAAGCTTGTACTAACAGAAACTCTTGAATACAAACAAATTGAGCTTGCTTTTCTTTCGACTGGAAATACCATGATTGAATTCATCTCGCCCACATCAGAGGGCAAAAAAGATGAAAACAATACTGTTCAAAAATTTCTCAATTCGCGAGGCGAAGGACTGCACCATATTTGTTATGAAGTTAAAAATATAGAAGAAGAATTGTCTCGTCTTGAAAAATCAGGATTTATTCTTATTGATAAAACTCCAAGACCAGGAGCATTTGGGTCTAAAATCGCTTTCCTTCACCCCAAATTAACTAACGGCACATTGATTGAACTTTGTCAGAAACAAGTAAAAACGCAATAGACACAACAATGGATATTATAGAGGTAGGCATATCTGACTCATTACGAATAATAGAAATAGAAAATCTTGCTCGAGCAATTTGGAGTCAGCACTACACGCCGATAATTGGGGCAAGTCAGGTTGAGTACATGGTTAACAATTTCCAATCTTTTGATGCTATAAAAAAACAAATTTCAGAAGGATTAGAATATTATTTAGTGGTAAATAACGACAATGCTATTGGATACTTTGCATTTAAGCTTGCGTCACCTGACGAAATATTTTTAAGTAAAATATATATTTCGAACTCCCAGCGCGGAAAAGGAGTTGGAAAATTCTGTTTTGATTTTATAAAGAGCAGAGCCTGTGCGTTAAATGCAAAAATTATTTCTCTAACAGTAAATAAATATAATCATAATTCATACAATGCTTATCAAGCTTGGGGATTTAGAAGAACAGGTGAAACAGTTCAAGACATAGGAAACGGTTTTGTTATGGATGACTGGATTTATACGCTTGAACTCAACGAAACAAGCCATTTATCCAATTAATAAAATCAATATTTTCAAATACTTACATAATATTCATTAACCCCAAATAAACTCT
>JBILET010000173.1:0-4168 GCA_044351935.1 Bdellovibrionota bacterium | reverse complement strand
CTACAATGCAAAAGAGCACAATATTATTTCTAATGCATCGTGCACAACAAACTGCCTAGCTCCTGTTGCAAAAGTTCTTCAAGACCAGTTTGGTATTGTCAAAGGCACAATGACTACTATTCACTCCTACACAAACGATCAGCAGATCTTGGATCTTCCGCACAAAGATCTACGACGAGCAAGAGCAGCTGCTATGTCGATGATTCCAACAACTACTGGAGCAGCTAAAGCTGTAGGACTTGTAATTCCAGAACTAAAAGGAAAAGTTGATGGATTTGCTATAAGAGTACCAACTTGTGATGTATCGGTTGTGGATTTTGTTTGTGAAGTTGCAAAAGAGACCTCTGCTACAGAAGTGAATGCTGCATTAAAAGCTGCAAGTAATTCTGCTGGATTAAAAGGAATTCTTGGATTCTGCGAAGAGCCTTTAGTATCAGTTGATTATATTGGAAACACATCTTCATCAACTGTTGATGCTGCTTTAACTATGGTTATTGGTGGTAAGATGGTTAAAGTTATCTCTTGGTACGATAACGAAATGGGCTTTTCTGCCAGAATGATTGATATGACAAAAGTTATCGCAGGGTAAAATTACTTTTATGAAGTATTTAATTGGCAACTGGAAAATGTCTCTTTCTATCGCTGAGTCAGTTTCGCTGGCTAAGCAGTACAAACAGTCATTTTCATCTTCTGAGGAAATCTTTGTTGGTTTTGCTCCCTCTGCAAGTGCTTTGTACCCAGCCTCTAATGCAATTGAGGCTGATTGCAAAGACACTAAAAGTGTTAAACTTGGGGCGCAAAACCTTCATTGGGAACAACGCGGAGCATTCACAGGGGAAATCTCGGCGTTACAACTTTCAGAATGCTCTGGATGTTTTTCTTTAGCAGGACACTCTGATGTAAGACATCAGTTTGGCGAAAGTGATTCACTAATAGCAAAAAGAGTTGCTGGGATTTTAAATAATAATTTACTTCCTGTTTTTTGCTTTGGAGAAACTTATTCTGAAAAACAATCTGGTGTAGGTTTTGAATCTATCAAAAGGCAATTAACAGTATTAACTGAAGTTGTATCTAAAGACCAAGCTTCAAAGATTCTACTTGCTTATGAGCCAGTTTGGGCTATAAGCGGCGGTAATGCTGCTCATCAAGCAGCAACTTCCCAAGATGTTGCTGCCGCACATGATTTTGTTGCTACAACGTATAAACAGCTATTTGGTGTTGATTCATTAGGCATCCTATATGGCGGAAGCGCCAATCCTACTAACTGCAAAGAATTATCTATGGTGCCCAAAGTAGATGGATTCCTTGTTGGTGGAGCTAGCTTAAAAGTTGAAACTTTTAAGCCGCTTTACGATGCGTTGTTAAGTTAATTGCTTTACTAAAAAGTATCAAAGCCCCTAGATGATTCGTCTGAGGACTTTCCGACTCTAAAGAACCTATCTAATCTTTGATCGTAGGTTTGAAGATCGATTGCATCGGAATCACTCATACCAAATGGCAACATATAGAATCCGTCTTTGTCTTGTTTAACTCTTTGATAAAGTTTTGGAATAAATACGTAATGTTTCTGAAATGCTTGACCACTCTTTGTAAATACTCGGAATGTAATTAATCCGTTAGCATCTCCACTTTGCCATTTGAAAATTCGTAAACCTTGCTCATCTGGTCTAGAAGAAAGCCGAACATCGTTAATTCTGCGACCGTTTCGAAGAACTGTGATTTTTCTTGCATCCTTACCAAGTACAAAGCCAACAACTTTAAGGCGACTTTGAGGATTAACAACACGCCTCCATCCGTAACCTTGCTTTACGTAATCAGGCTTTCTTAAAACTTCAACATTAGTAAGTGTAAGTCTAGGATTAAACATTACTCTAGTTTGCTGTTTAAGTGCCGCAGCTCTGCCTGTTGATCCAGAGATTGACCCGATAGAAATTGATTTCCACATTTCGAAATCACCGGCATCAATTTCTGATGAAATCATTGCTTGAGTAACATTTATATCTAGCTGCTCAATGTATGCTAGTGCTTCTTCGGCAGACATAATTTTTTTGTCTGATTTAGCAAGCCATCCGACACCATTGATATAGTTGATTAGCGCAAATCTAACAGAACTTTGTTTAGCAGAAAGTCCTTTTAGTATTTTTACTGCTCCGCTTTGTGCGGCTTTAAATGATTGCTTCATTTGACTGCTAGAAAGCTGATCCCAAGTAATCTGGGGTGACAATAATGCTTTTTCAAGGATTGCTCTGTTTGGTATATCACTAACTGAAAGCTGTGTTCCTGATTTTTCGCTGGTAGCAGAGCCATTTTTATTTATAGGCAAAGATAATGTCTCAGCGCTCTCAAGATTCGATGGTGTCCCAGATTTTTCTACCATTGATAGAATCGAATCAAGGCTAGCGCCAGATCTACTTGCCTCTAGAATTTCATCAATATTAATTTCACCCGTAGACGCAGTCTTACTAACAGAATCACCAAAGGTTAAAATTTTATCGGTAGTTCGTTTTGTAGAAGTAACTTTTTCTTGAAGTTTAACAAGCTCAGGAATAAAGAATAAGGATACAACCAGCAATAAGAGCAATGCTGAATAAATTAATCCTCTTAATGAGATTTTCGGGGGTAAGGTTTCTCTGTCTAAAATTGCCATGAATTACTCACAAACTACTAAAGTGACTATACAATTGGTGACGGTCAAAAACCTACATATAAAAACACACCACTCCAACCTTCATCACCTGTTATTAGAGGATTTTCGTAGAATGTTCCTTAATAACTGCAATTAATTCAAATATTTTATTGAGTAATTTCAGTATCTTAGTGGGTTTGATGTAATTTTTTATTTTATGTCACGTTCAATCTTAAGTTTGCATATCATTAATTAGATTAAATATTTAACTGTTTTTTTCTAATTAGGTTATGCCACCAATTACACCCGATAAAGCACGACATGAAACTAACGCAAGGAAGTTGAGTGATGTCACGATTGTGCTTGATGCTGGGCACGATAATAAAGATAGTGGTGCTGTAGTCGACGGCTTTAAAGAAGTTGATTTTACTCGAAAACAAACCTTGGCTATAAAAAAAGAATTAGAAAGTCGAGGATACAAAGTAGTAATAGCATCAGATAAATCAGTTGATACTGACGGAGACGGTAAAGTATCAAATGTTGAACGCGCTAGATTCTCGAATACACATAAAAATTCTCTTTTCTTAAGTATACATGCCGACGTTGCACCCGTTAGCAGTAGTGGAACAGTTCTTTTTTACCCTACAGCTGTAAAAGATTCTGTTAATAAAAACAGCGCTTACTGGGCACAAGGTTTAGCATCTGCTCTTAATTGTGGTATTAAAACTGAACACGAAACTGGCATTGGAAACGCTAATGGTGGAGCCTTAGCAAAATCTAAAGAACTCACTGACGGAGCTGCAATAATAACAGTCGAAGTTTTAAATTTAAAAAATCCTCAAGATCTAAAAAACGCACGCTCACAAGATTTTATTAACAATTATGCAAAGCAATTTGTTGATGCTCTTGAAAAAGTTGGCGGGGAACCTAGCTTACCTAAAAATGCCAGGTCTGATTATCATAAAGAAGCTGCTGCTAAAGCTTCCAATAGTCCTGCGGCTCCTTCTCCAACCAACTCCGATAGTCAAACTCAAACTTCGAATGTCAATTTAGGTCTATTAGCCTCAATAGGAGCAGGCAACTCTAGCGCTTTTGTAAAAGCAGGAAGTACTGGCCTTGAAGTTATTGAAGTAAAAAAATTACTCAATACTTGGCTAAAGCAACAAGGCAAAGCCGAACTAGAATTAACTGCTGAATGTGACGCTACGATGGTAAAAGCCATTAAAGATTTTCAGCGAACCAGTGGATTATCAAAAGAATTAAAACTTTTCACCAAAGGCGGTTTAGTAGTCGATGGAATTGTTGGGCCATGGACATTAACTGCTTTAATGAAAGCTAACGGCATTGAAGATCCTAGGGCTGCATTAGCGCAGTTTAACGGCGAAAGCTTTGATTTAATGTCTGTACTTAATTCAGTGCCAGGCGGTGTCTATGTTGATTCTACAACTGGCGAACCTGATTGGGATGCATTAGCAGATCTTCAGTTTGATAGTAATTTTGTACCAATAACTGCAAATCGCCTAACAGATATGGAAATTGCTT
>JBILET010000172.1:0-4172 GCA_044351935.1 Bdellovibrionota bacterium | reverse complement strand
CTAAGTTTAAAAAACCTGCTGTCGAGTTAATCATGACGACTCTTCACGCAGGCGGAAAGTTTTCAGATCAAAACTATGTATCCGCGGGTGGACTACACGGTGTAGGAGCTTCTGTAGTTAACGCTCTATCCAAGAAATTAACTGTTAAAGTTCAGCGAGATGGGCATGAGTGGACTCAAAGTTATTCCCAAGGAAAAACTATCTCAAAACTTGAAAAGGGATCTAAAACTAATAAGACGGGAACATCTGTTACGTTTACCCCAGATCCAGAAATATTTCGCAAAACTCAATTTAATCCAAATCTAATCGAGAAAATTATTAAGGAAAAAGCGTTTCTTAATAAAGGATTAACTTTAACTTTTAAAGATCACGTAAATAACCAAACAAAAGAATTTCACTTCGAAGATGGAGTTCAATCTTTTGTTAAGTTACTTTTAGAAGAATCCCAAGCAACACCGGTTGCAGGCGAGCTTTTTTACCTAGAAAGAACTCAAGGAATAAAAGTAGAGACAGCATTTTGTTGGACCGAGAATACTTCTGAAAAGTTTTATTCATACGTAAACGGAATTCATACTCAAGAAGGTGGAAGTCACGAAGATGGATTTAGATCCGGACTTGGTAAAGCTTTAAAAAATTACATGCAGGTTCATAATTTAGTTCCAAAAGGAATTAAGTTATCAGGTGAAGATTTACGAGAAGGCCTAATTGTTGTTCTTTCAGTAAATGTTCCTGGTGCTGTAAGCCAGTTGCAGTTCCAAGGTCAAACAAAAGATAAATTAAATAATCCTGAAGTTACTGCTCCAGTTGATACATTGGTAAAAAGTTTCGAGAATACTTTAAACAGTAATCCAAAAGTTGCCTCTGCAATTATCGAAAGAATTTTACTTGCTGCTAAAGCCAGGGCAGCTGCAAGGTCGGCTTCGCAAAGTGTTTCCAGGAAAGTTGGTATATCGCATAGATTAAATTTACCAGGAAAACTTGCAGATTGTTCAAGCAATCAATCTAAAAAATCAGAACTATTCATTGTAGAGGGTGATTCTGCAGGTGGTAGTGCCAAGCAAGCTCGAGACAGAACTTTCCAAGCAATTCTTCCTCTAAGAGGTAAAATTGTTAACACAATTGCGACAGCTCAAAGTAAATTATCTGATAATAAAGAGTTAAGTGACCTTGTTTCAGCCATAGGATGTGGCTTTGGAGAAGGCATGAGGTTAGAAAAACTGCGATATGACAAAGTGGTAATTTTAACTGATGCCGATGCCGACGGAATGCACATCGCCGCCCTATTGATGGCATTTTTCTTTAAATTTATGCGCCCTCTTATTGTTAAGGGGCACCTATACATCGGTCTTTCGCCACTATATAGGGTAAAAATAGGCTCTGGAGCCCGCCAAGAGACCCTTTGGGCCTTTAGTGACGAGGAAAAAGAGGCGTTATTGAAAAATCGCGCTAACAAAACTAATATTCAGATAACAAGATTTAAGGGATTGGGTGAAATGAACCCAGCGACCCTTTGGGAGACAACTTTAAACCCTAAGACTAGGAACATGTTACGCGTTACTGTCGAGGATGAAGAATCCGTTAGGGGGATGTTCGAAAGTCTGCTTGGAAAGGATAGTCAAGAACGCTATCGCCTAATCCAGGAGAACGCCGAGCGACTTATATTAGATGTGTAAATGACTAAAACATTCCTGGACGAGATAAAAGACAAAGCCGCTAAAGCCTTAGGTTGGGTAAGTGGTGGATCGCAAGCTGACTCCAATGATGCCACTAACTCTGCATCATGGAGGGACTTTGTTACCACAGAACCGCGCCCTAAAACTGCATCTGATAAAGATCCCGAACTGCTATTACTTCATGGATTGTTTGGAGCTCTTTCAAATTGGGAAGGTGTTTTACCTTTGTTCTCTAATTACTCGCACCCGATTGCGCTACAACTGCCAATTTTATCTGCTCCTAGGTCTGAAGTGAAAATTCAATCTTTAGCAGCTCATGCAAAGCGCTTTGTCGATTCTAGAGCAAACATGGCCCCAATTGCTATCTGCGGTAACTCACTAGGAGGACACGTTGCTTTAAGAATGACTTTGGCTAATCCCGAGATGGTTGATTGTTTAATTCTAACCGGAACTTCGGGACTCTATGAACACACAGTTGATGCTCTTCCTGTTCGACCAGACCACAGATTTGTTCGCGAACACATGACTCGAGTGTTTTATCACAGCAGGTTTATCACTGAAGAAGCTATTTTAGAAATCGCTGAAATCTTAAAGAGCAAACAGAACACTCTAAATTTGATACATGCTGCTCGTAGTGCAAAAAAAGACAACCTTTATGACTTACTTCCGACTATAAAGTGTCCTGTGCTTTTATTGTGGGGTGAAGACGACCAAGTTACGACTATGGACGTTGCCGAAACATTTCATAAAAGAATACCTAATTCTGAGTTAGTAACAATCAAAGGCTGTGGGCATGCCCCAATGATTGAGCATCCAGAGTGGTTCTCTGAAAATGTTCAAAATTTCCTTAAAAAACACTCGCGACACTTAAACAATAAGTAATCTATTACTATATTTGGGTTTGTATCTACTGCCCCCTTAGTGGTAGAAAATAACACATGGAAAAACTACCTAAAATTGCTGGACGCAAATCATGTCCAATGGATATGCAACCTGGAACATACTTTTGGTGTTCTTGTGGATTATCAACAAATCAACCTTTCTGTGATGGCTCTCATAAGGGAACTGACTTTACTCCTGTAAAAGTCGAGGTCCCCGAAGGGAAAAGAATCGGATGGTGTTTATGTAAACACTCAGAAGAGGGTCACATTTGTGATGGAACTCACAAGTCACTACCCGAGTAATTTAGATTTTAACTATTAGGATTTACAGATGGACACCCAAGCACTTAAGCAGATCGCAACAACCGTTAGAACTTTATCAATCGATGCAATTGAAAAAGCTAACTCAGGACACCCGGGCTTACCACTTGGTGCCGCTGATTTTACTACTGTGCTTTGGAGTGAATATTTAAAAATTAATCCTAAAGATCCATCGTGGCAGGGGCGTGATAGATTTATCTTATCAGCAGGACATGGATCTATGTTGCAGTATTCTTTACTGCATTTGTTTGGATTTGATCTTCCGTTGGATGAGCTAAAAAAATTCCGCCAATGGGAAAGTAAAACACCTGGACATCCCGAGTTCGGATGGACTGCAGGAGTTGAAACTACTACTGGACCTCTTGGTGCTGGTTTTAGTAATGGTGTGGGAATGGCTCTTGGCGCAAAGATGCTAAAGAGCAAACTTGGAAGCGATCTATTTGAATACAGAGTATTTGGAGTAGTAAGCGACGGTGACCTAATGGAAGGCGTTGCGTCCGAAGCGGCATCATTAGCAGGGCACTTAAAATTAAATAATCTTATTTATCTTTACGATGACAATTTAATTTCGCTAGCTGGTCACACAGATGTGTGTTTTACAGAATCAGCTGCAAAACGATTTGAAGCATATGGTTGGTACGTTCAGCAATGTGATGGCCATGATATGGCTCAAGTTAAAGCATGTTTAGATAAGGCAGTTGCTCAAACTGATAAGCCATCAATAATTTGTTGTCGCACAACGCTTGGATTTGGTTCTCCAAATAAAGCTAATACACATGATGCGCATGGTGCTCCACTAGGCGCAGCTGAAGTAAAACTTGTAAAACAAACTCTTGGAGCTGATGCTGATAAAGATTTTTACATTCCAAGTAGCGTTAGTGAAAAGTTAAACCAAATTGTTAACGCAAAAATCAATCAAGCCAAAGAGTGGGAAGCTAAAGTTTCTGAATGGGGAGCAAAGAATCCAGATAAATTCAAACTCTATAAGCAAATGATCTCTAGGGAAGTTCCTGAGTCTTTAAAAGCTGATCTTTTGGCTGCTTTTGCGGAACCTAAAAAAGATGCTACTCGAAATCTTTCGCAAAAAGCACTGAACGTAATTAGTGCAAAAGTTCCTTCATTTATCGGAGGCTCGGCAGATCTAGAACCATCCACAAAAACTACAATTAAAGATGGTAAAGATGTTCAAGCTCCTGAGTACTCAGGTAAAAACATACGCTTTGGTGTTCGTGAACATGCAATGGGTGGGGCTGCAAACGGTTTGGCTTACACACAAAGTTGGATTCCTTATACTGCA
>JBILET010000171.1:0-4194 GCA_044351935.1 Bdellovibrionota bacterium | reverse complement strand
AATTCCACCAAACTTTATCATCTGCTATGGATATAGCAGATCCAAATAATTTTGTTCGAACAAAATATATTTACAACAATTCACTTGATAGGATTCGACAAGATATTCAAAGTTTTTCTTTTGATGATCAGCAAACAGCGTCTGCTATTTTACACTTACACACTAAATATAATTATTTAGCAGATCCGCATACTTCAATTGCATACTTAGGATTACAAAAATTGCAGTCATCTGTTAAATCAAAAGGAGTTTTTGTGGGTACTGCTCATGTAGTTAAATTTAAGGAGGTAGTAGAGTCCTGTTTAGGTAAAGAACTAAATCTTGATCAATTTCCTTCTCTTCATTCCTCAAACAAAAACAACGAACTTACAATCAACCCAAATATTGAATCTGTAAGAGATCTTTTGCAGTAAGGGATACTAAAACTTGCCGATTTGATCGGATGAAGTATGAATGGGGGCGTTGCCAGCAAAACTTTTTTTAAAGTTTAAAATTGCATTGCGGCACTGAGGGGAAAAATAAGTTTTTAATACGCACGTAATAGGATAGCTATCGGCAAAAATTTGTCTAAGGCGTTCTAATAGGTCAATACAGTTAACCGAGACAAGCCTTTTGTGAGTATATTTAGCTTCAGTAATAGAAGATGTTTTTGCAGCCGTTAATTCTTTTAATACATTTTCGAAAGGTTTTGCATTTGCTGATTGTGTAGGAGTAGGAATAGCTTGGTCCTCAAAATCTACCTCGTATGCAACCACAGCACACTCTTTATCTAGAGCCGCAGCGTAGCCAGATATTATTTGCTTTTTTAAATCGTCACTTTGTTTTTGATAATATTGGCTTGTAAGTTTTCCTAGTTCGCTAATAACCGATTCGGTGTTGCCAGAGTATTGTGTCGATAAAAAGGCAGAGACATCCTTTCCTTTTAGGGCTTTTGAATCTGATTTCACCATCAGAGCAGTAACTTTTTCGTAGGCAGCTCGGCAGCTTTGTGATGATGCGCCAGCTTTAGCGCAAATTGCAGCAGGATTGTTTGGATCTAGCTTTAATGTTTTGTTAATAAGCTGATTACAAAGCGAATTGTCAGATTTTTTTTCGAAGTTTCGATTTTTGGATATGTCTAGGCATGCATCGTTAATTAGATCTTCGGCTGATAAAATTACAGCCATTTTATTTTCGGGTGAAGAATTAATTTGATAACCAGTTTCATGTAGTTCAAACTGTAATGCTAAAATTTGATTTGGCCACTTTACTTCGGTAGCTGTCGGAGTTGGATTAGCAATAGTAGTAGTCTGAGCGATTGCCCCAAGGCAAACTGTTAAAGCTGTACAAATTGCAATTAAGTTTTTATACACTAACTTGAAAATCCCTTAGTACTTGGTTTAGCGAAGTTTTCTTATCCGTGGACTCTTTTCTTTGTCCTATTATTAAAGCGCAAGGAACACCATATTCGCCAGCTGCAAATTTTTTGGTCGTTGTCCCAGGTATTACAACAGATCTAGCAGGTACTCGGCCTTTATAAATAATCGGCTCAGAAGATGTCACATCGATAATTTGTGTTGAAGATGTAATAGTAACATTTGCTCCCAATACAGCTTCTTCTTCAACAATTACACCTTCTACAAGAATGCATCGTGAGCCAATAAAAGCTCCGTCTTCTATGATAACAGGTTGAGCAGAAGGGGGTTCCAAAACTCCACCTAATCCAACGCCTCCAGATAGATGAACACCTTTTCCAACTTGTGCACATGAACCAACGGTTGCCCATGTATCTACCATCGAGCCGCTGCCAACATAACCACCAATATTAACGTAGGAAGGCATTAATATAGCGCCGCTTTCAGCAAAACTTCCGTACCGCATTACGGCAGGTGGCACTACTCGCACACCTTGAGCTGAGTAATTAGTTTTTAATTTAATTTTATCGTAATACTCAAATGGTCCAACTTCGATGACTTGCATTTTTGAAACTGCAAAATAAAGAAGAATTGCTTCTTTTACCCAAGTATTTACAACCCATTTATTATCAATTTTTTCAGCGACTCTAAGTTCGCCGGAATCAAGCAAAGAAATTGTCTGCTCAATAGCATCGATTGTGGATTGATTTTTTAATAGTTCACGATCGGCAAAAGCCGCACTAATAGTAGTTTGTAAGTTTTTCATTTTAATAATGCTTTAACACAATGATCTGCTAATTGATTAGCAACTTTTGTCGGAGAATCACTATTGTATCCATCAAGCCAGTCCCGTACATACGCTGCAGGAATTCCAAATAAAATGGTCCAGATTATATTTGCCTTAAGATCGGCAAATACTCCACTTTTAATTCCAGTTTTAATTATTTTAGTTAAGTGACGTCCTAGAGGATCAAGACCAACTTTGGTTGGGTGCTGAATAATTCCGGACATAAACTCATTATGCCTGCAAAGCCAAAGATACTTCGAAAGCTGACGATTTACTTCTGAAAATTGCATGAAGGCTTTAACAACAGCACGAATATTTTCTTTCGGATCGGAAATATTTTGCACGGATTTTAGTAGAGCAGATCTGAATGCTCGGATACCTTCTTTATAAAGCGCTGTAGCAACTTCTTCTTTATTTTTAAAAGTATGATAAATCGAACCAACACTACACTGACTTTCGCGACTAAGATCTGGGATATTAGTATTAAAGTATCCTTGCTCAACGAACAGCTTTAACGCGGCCGCCATAATACGGTCTCGGGATGAGTGTGCCGAGAAGTCCTTGCTGGCAGTTTCTTTACTTTGTTGGTCTTTGTTTGTTGCCATCTTTATGAGGTATTTCTACCCCACCAAGATACGCCATTACAAGCTAGACATCAATGAGGCCAGCATTTATCGCCACTTTTACTAGCTCTGCGTTGGTTTTTAGCTTCAATTTTTTCAATATGTTGCTACGGTGAGTATCAACAGTTCTAGAGCTAATGTGTAAAATCTTGCCGATTTCACGATTTGGCTTGCCGTCGGCAAGATACTTAAGAATTTCAACTTCTCGCTTAGTTAACACAGAAACGCAACTAGTAGAGTCATTCTTATCGCCGTTGATTAACCAAGTGGTAATAGTTGGGCTAAGATATGTATTGCCATGTAGGACCGCATCAATTGCAAATTCAAGTTCTTCTACACGAGCATTTTTAGGCATAAATCCTTTTGCTCCATGTTGAAGAACAGATCTTACATTTTTTGGACCTTCATCTGCTGATAATACAAGAACTGGCACATCAACGCCCATTTCCTTTAATTTATCTAGCGTCTGAATACCATCAAGTACTGGCATTTCGATGTCTAGAATAATTACATCTGGCTTATTTGTTCCTTTTGCAAACAACTCAACCAGCTGCTGGCCGTCTTGTGCTTGTCCAACAACATTGAAACCACCACGATTTTGCAGTAGCGAGCAAAGAGCTTCGCGTAACACGTTGTGATCATCGGCAACCATTACATTAATCATAATTATTCTCCCGTTTAGTACTACTTCCTCAGAAGTAGTGAGCAAAAATCCTATTACAGTAAACTACGGAAGATTGATAAAAATTCTTAAGGAATAATTCCTATTTTTTTAAGTAAAATATCTATAGAGCGTAAATATGCGAATTTTTACTATTTTTGCAGCATTAAGTTTGATCTCAGTTGATCAATTAGAAGTGCTAATGATTCTGGGTGCTTAACTCCGCTAATTATAATTTCATTTCCCAATTGCGCAGAGGTCCCAACCAGAATATCACCGTATCCAAGAATACGGCCCCAGAAGTCCTGAACCACATTAACTGCGCGAATATCTTCGAACCTAACAACTGGTACGTTGTAGGCAAAAGACAGCCGCCCCTTTTTGTGAACAAGTCTATTCACTCCAATTAAGTAAACATCGTTATATAAACGGCGAATAATCTCGACTAATGCAAGTAAAGGAATCACGGCGACTACTGAAGGTTTAATAAAATAAAGGAACTTGGAGTAAAAAAGGCTAGTTTTAGACAAATAAAGAAAAGTGACAGCAACAAGCACAGTAAAAATAAACAACCAAATAAGAGGCAACAACGACATTAGCGACCTTCTTACAACTAAAAGCTCATTTTGATTTGGCTTTAGTTTTAATTCTTCAAAAGTTGGATATCTAGACATCGTTTTAATTCACTTTCAATGCTGGCAATGACCTTGCAACTCATCAGTATATAGC
>JBILET010000169.1:0-4208 GCA_044351935.1 Bdellovibrionota bacterium | reverse complement strand
AGAAGGAGCTGAATTTAAGTTATTAAGTAATTTATGGGGCTTGAAATTGCGTGCGAGGACAGGAGTCCGAGTAGCAATTTCAGAGCGACAAAGCGCACAGGATGTGCGCGCCGAGCGCCCCCAGAAATTACTTAATAACTTAAATTCAGCTCCTTCCCCAGCCAAGAATAATAAAACCATCACCTACTAACTAATAGCCTCCAGCAACTGCTCAACAGTAGGATACATTTGCTCAACAAGATCCATATTACCTGATAATAGTTTATCCATTTGAAGTTTTTTGCGGTGCAGATTGTACCCAATAAGCTCATCCACTTTTGACCCGTTAAGAACTAATATTCGAACAGTTCCAACCTGTCCAATCCTATGAATCCTATCAATAGATTGCAGCCAATGTTCTGCATTCCATGTTCTATCTATATATACAGCAGTTTGCGCAGCTGTAAGAGTAATACCAACGCCACCTGCGGCAGGAATGGCAACTAAAACTTTTGGGCTATTTGGATCAGTTGATTGAAAAGCTCGGATATTTTTTTCTCGATCAGCAGTTGAAACTTCGCCAGAAAACGCTACCGCATTTAAATCTGCGTATCGTGCCGTGAGTTCATTAATATTTAATAGATAATTTGACCATATAACAATTTTTTCGCCTCTTTCGCGACAAACATCATCAACTATATCGTCAAGCTCTGAAAATTTGGCAGGAGTACCTTCCCAAGTAGGATCAATTAACCTTGGATTAGAACATATCTGAACCGCTCGTAGATATTCTTCAAGTACACTTTCAATAGTTTTAGTTTTTTCTTCTCCAGATTTTAACTTACCAACCTGGACCCTTAATTCCTCTTTAATTAAGTCAAATCTTTTTTGTTGATCGCTAGTTAATTCAACATCCCTGTACAAAAATACTTTTTCGGGCAAATTCAGTACATCTTCTTTTTTTCGCCTTAATAAAACCTCTTGAACACAAGCAGTTACTTCATCAACCGCCGCTGGAATAAATCTTTTAACTGCATATTCGCTCCATTTTGTACCAAGTTCTGCAACAGTTTTTAACCATTCACGGAATTTTGTTCCTAAACGTTTACCACCATCAATTAAGAACATTTGAGCCCATATATCAGCAATATCACGTGGGGTTGGTGTCCCTGTTAATAGGAATCTTTTTTTCGCAAGCAAGCCAAAGTTTCTTAATGCAACAAATGTCTTTGATAGTGGATTTTTAATTCTTTGTGATTCATCAACAATTAAAAACACAGATCGTTGTTGACATACCGCTTGTAAGGTAGGCCAAACTTGCTCTGTGCGCATAGATTCAAAATTTATTACTAACCCATCTATTGAGTTCAAGCGATTTTCTGATAATGCTTCTAAAAACTGAGTTTTTTCTTTTTTGCTCTCTGGTGGAGAACGTAGTACTAAATTATTGCACCAAGTATTTGATTCACGAATCCAGTTTCTGACCAATGAATTTGGCGACAATACAAGCAGAAAATCTACTTTCTGCTCATAACGATACTGTTCATATGCAATCAATGCCGAGACTGTCTTACCTAATCCCATGTCATCGCCCAACATTCCAGAGTCATTTTCGAGCATCCACTTTATGGCAACTCTTTGATGGGGATATAACTTTTGCGCAATTGTATTGGTTTTATCCCAGGATAGATTCAGATCGGTGTCAGATAACGTTTGGTAATAATATTGTTTTTTTAATGCATCAGATGTTTTTGAAGCTCGTGTTATTTCATACGAAAATTTTTTGGTAATTGGACAGTTGCTAAACCTTAATCCTAATGACTTTATATATTCATAAAATAGAATTAATTTTGATTTACTAGGAGTTAGAATTGTATAGCCATTTACTTGAGTGACCACGACATTAAATTCTTTGTAAGAAAAATTTTGTTCAGCTATCGGAAATTCGGCTATTGATTCCTCTGATAACTGCAATGCCCCTTTATTTTCAGAAGCTATACGCCAACAGTCAGATACAAGCGCCAGGATTATTGCCTCATCTGGGACTATTGATTTATCGCTATTAATTTCGGTTATTATCTGTTTTGAATATTGCTGTAAGTTATCAAATGCAGAACATGTTAAGTACACAGGTAGACTCATCACCTGAGAAGTCAGCAACACCTCAAAAACTTCGTTAACCTCGAAGGAATTTTTTTTAACAGATTTCTTTGATGGAATTATTACTTCTTTTACTTGGGGCAAAAAATCATACCCATAAAAGCAGTTTTTTTTCGGATCAAAATCTATACACGGAGCCAATCTGGCACTATCGTAGTCAGTTTTAAGCTTTAAGTACTCGCCTCGCGCTACACCAGAGCGAATACTAGAAGTACTCTTTAACTTTTCAGCTAATGACTTCTCTACTGCAAAAGAGCAAGCATTTTCACGCAGAGATTTTAATATATTATTTAATATACTTGATGATAAAAGAAATTTTCGCTTGGATTTTGTCTTAATTAACCCCGCAGAATTACCGAGCAGTTTAATAGCCTTGCGAGAAGCTTGATTACATTCGGCACTGATATAATTACTTTGAGGATCTGCACGAAAAACCACGTTAAAAGGAAGAATAGCAATATCTTCTTCAGATACAGAAAATGGGTTTGCAGTGGCGCGAGCACGACTTAAAGTTATTGCAGACTCTAGCTGCTGTAATTTTTGCTTAAGCTCATCAACAGAAAAATCATATCTAAATTTATCTGCCGAAAAATACTTACTCTTTAGAAGGGAAGCTGCATGTTTAATAGGGACGGTCCATATTTTTCTGGACTTATCAAAGTTTACACCGTCAAACTTACGTATAGTTTGAAAACAGTCAGTATTATACTTAAATACTACTTCCAGCTGATTATTAACTAATTGTATGGTCCCCAGCATAAATTTTATCTGGACAATCCCAATGAGGATATAAAGTTTTTACACTGATCAATAGTAATTTGCCCATTAGCTGTTACAGTTGTTCCATTAGTACAGTAAACAAACTCCATTCCACATACTGACAGAACCATTCGTCCAGCTACACCAAGATTACCCATAGGGCTTAAAGCAAATTTGATATTTTTAGATTTAAAACTTAAGGCTAAATTAATCATTTCCGTTAGGTCTTCATCCAGCTGACAAATCCAAGCCAGTTTGCATATTTTAGGTGTTAGTTTACACATGGTGTCTACAATTGAATCTATTACAGATTTAGATGGTGCTACTGTGTAATTATGATAAGAGCAAATTAGTTTATGCGTGGAAAATTTTTGAATAAAGTTATCAATTAGTAGTGCTTCTTGAATTACATCGAAATCAAAATAGTCAACGTAATCATAAAGTTTGCTAAACCGTTCTATTTGTTCGGCTTGGCTATAAACAGTTTGAGCAAATTTAGGAACTCTTGAAGTAGCAATTTGTAACTTTTTGCTATTAGTTAGAATAGATTTCTATCACATCTACATCAGGATCATTGCTTAGATTATAAAGTTCAGCACGTGTTAATACGGGCACTACACATTTTGCAACACTGACCTTAGGGGCTTTCATAGCAAATGTTACTCCTGTTCGATTACTGAGCGAATCAATTCAACGCTAACAGGGACATCGTATTTACATTTTCCAATTTCAGACGGAAGAGCAAACAGAAATTTATTTTCTCTATTTTTTTTGTCCATTATCAACAAATTGTAAAATTCATTCCAATTTATTTTAGGCGGCAACTGAGTGGGCAAATTATACAGGGACAATGATTGCACCAACGCACCAACAATTGTTTTGTCCTGACTAAATACTTCTTTGGCAATTTTAGCTTCAATCATCATCCCCATGGACACGGCTTCTCCGTGTAAACAATCGAGTAGAATTTCCAGACAATGACCAATTGTATGACCAAAGTTTAATGTTTTTCTTATATTTGATTCTTTAGGGTCGGATACGACAACATTAGATTTTATTTGAATTGATCTATCGATAATCTGACTAAGTTTGTCTATTTTAGTCAAATCAATCCGTTCAGAGCTAACACTTTCTAAGTATTTTGCATCAGCTATAATTCCATGCTTAATGATTTCGGCAAAACCCGCGTTAAAATGCTTTTGAGGTAATGTGTTTAAAAAATTTATGTCAATTAGTACTCCAACGGGTGGATGAAAGCTACCCAATAGATTCTTTATGCCATCAAAGTTGATAGCTGTTTTAGCACCTAC
>JBILET010000010.1:0-14265 GCA_044351935.1 Bdellovibrionota bacterium | reverse complement strand
ATCGCCAGGCGCCACACCCCATTCGAAATTGATCATCACCAAACTTTACAATTCTACGTGTTCTGTGTGGAAATGGATCTGTTTTTAGAATATCAAATGCTCGCTCTGTAAAATCAACATTAAATTTTTCTCTTAAAAATTCAAGATGAGTAGCTGCTAAATTGGAGAGTTTAATTTCATATTCGCCAGCAGATTGATTATACAAAGGTTGGGTCCATCCAAGAGTTGCTGTTGGTATTGAGTCTACTGGAGCTAAGTAAGGTTTGATGTCAAAAATTGGAGTGCCATCAACAAGATCATTACTGCCAATAAAAAGCTTATTTTTTTCGATTTTAATTAAAGGGACAGCAGTCATGCCTAAAAAATTTGGGCGATGTGGTGATCGAGTAGCAAATACTCCCCGTCGTTTTGCTTGCCCCCTTGGTGGAAGAACTTTTGTCTTCCAAGTTTGATTTTTGTGAAACCACCAAATCAACCAAATGTGACTAAATCCATCAAGATCTTCAGTTCCGCGAATAATTTTTTGATCGTTTATTAACTCGATATGATCGTCTAAATCTTTAAGCGATGGATCTGGTTGATGCGGGGCATCAAATTTTAATTTCTTTGCAGTTCTTGCAAAACCAATAGGTGAAATTTCTAGTGAAAGAGTCAATTTGAACCAAAAAATTAAAAAATATCTTTAATAATTTCTTTACCAGCTTTTCTGCCCTCGCGTACAGCATAGTTAGTTCCGCGATCTTCTGGATACACTTGTGCCATGGATGAAAGATATAAACCTGAAATTGGGGCCCTAAGATTTGGTATTAATTTTGAGTAGTTTTTGCTTATTACAGGCTGACTATATTCAGCTCTCCAACAAGCAAATCCGTGTAGCCAGTCTGTTGAAAATTCTGGAAAAATCTTTTTTATAAACGGAAGACAATAATTAAAGTACTCTTGATCGGATAATTTAAATAAATCTTCATCTGTGCCTAAATACTTAGATATATACGCAATGTGTTCGCCAGCGTAATGTGATTTATCGTCCATGTTGGTATGTTCTATTACACCAACAAAAGGAAAACTTGGATCTGATACATTTAACCAATATGTAGAAGAAAGTGATCGCTTTAACCGAAGAACTAAACAAACATTACCCAGATAACGAATAGAATTACATTGATTTAAATAATCTAAAGGAAGTGTTTTGCATAACTTTGTAAGTATTGGCAGAGCAACAGTTGCTAGTACTTTATTGCAAGGAATTACTTTGTTTTCTACTTGAACACCTGTTACTTGATTATTTTCTGTAATAATTTGGTCAACTTTAGAATTTAAAATAAATTGCACACCCTTAGATTTTAGGTATTCTGATAAAGTATCGGTAACTCCCTTAAAGCCGCCGCGAATATATAAAAGTTCTTCTTTGGCTTTTTCGTTTCTAGAAGAACCCCGTAATTTTAATTTATTCCAAAACCAAACTGCACTTATGTTCTCGGCTTCTCGTCCAAACTTACCTTTAAGAAGAGGGCCCCAAATCACTTCGAAACTTTTTTTGCCAGCAACTTTTCGGATCCAATCTGCTGCCGAGATATCTTCAAGTGGAAGCCAGCTGTTTATTCTTCTTGCATAAAGAGCCATTAGGCCAGTTCGGATTCTGTCTATTAGAGGAAGTGGAGTAAATGATAATAGATCTAACGGGCTAGCAAGTCTGAATATTGAGTTCGCAAAATATAGCCCAGTATTAGTTTCTACTCTTTTTAATCTATCTGATATTCCAAGTTCTTCTACTAAGTTTAAGATATCAGTGTCATTTGAAAACCAGTGATGATAAAACTTTTCGATTATCACTCCAGGAGAAATTTCGAATACTCCTGCAAGACCTCCTAGCTGATTATCTGATTCGACAATAGTTACGGGGATATTTTTTTGACAAAGTTCATAGGCTGCAGTTAGACCTGTATATCCGCCTCCGATAATTACGACATGATTTTGATTTGATGTGCTACTCACAGTTTTGGTTCACCTGAAATTTTGCCAATTAAATATAACGGACGAGATTGTCCCTGCTCGAAAATCCGACCTATATATTCACCTATAATTCCAAGAACTACTAGCTGTGTTCCACCTAATAATAAAATTGTTGCCATTATAGAAGTATATCCCGGAAAGTTTATTCCCATGATTTTCAAAGCAATTACAATTCCGATATATATGATTGCAAAGATTGATGTTGCAAATCCTACATACGATGCAATTCGTAATGGAGCATACGAAAACGAAACAATTGCATTAAATGCTAAAATTAAACTTTTTCTAAATGGATACTTTGTTTCGCCAGCAAATCTTTCGGCGCGTTGATAAAAAATCGGTGTCTGCGCAAATCCTACCCAAGAGACCATTCCACGAATAAATCTATGTCTTTCCCTTAACTCTAATAAAGCATTAAGTGCTTTTCTGTCCATTAATCTAAAATCACCAGTATCCTGCGGGATCGAGACACCCGCTATTCTTGTCAGTAGTCTGTAGAACGCAAAAGCAAAAAATCTTTTGAAAATTGATTCACCCGCGCGGCTTTGGCGTTTTCCATATACAACGTCATAACCTTGTGACCATAACTTTAACATATCCCCTAAAAGCTCTGGGGGATCTTGTAAGTCTGCATCAATTATTAAAATTACTTCACCCTTGGCTTGATCTAGTCCACAAGTTAAGGCCATTTGATGACCAAAATTTCTTGAAAGTTTAATAACTTTTAAATGTGAGTCCTTGGCTGCAAGTTCTTCTAGAATGGGCCAAGTTTTATCCTTACTACCGTCATCAACCAAAATAATTTCGTAAGGAAAATTAAAATTTTTCATAACATCAGTCAGTCTTGTGACAAGAGCGTGAGCGACGTCTTCTTCGTTATAGCACGGGGCAACGATTGAAAGAGACTCGGGATTGCGATTTCGAACAGAAAGATGGGGAGTATTCATAGATATTTTAAAATACTACGAAACTTTTGCTGTGAATACTCGAAATCATTACCTATATATATGGAAAAATCTTCAATATCTCAGGCTTCAAATCAGCCTACTGTAGGTTTATCGCCAAAGGACTTGGTTAGGTGTGTTACGGATCAAGCTAGAGGCTTACTAACTTTTAATCAGGCTATTCAGGCGCAGATTCTGCCTATGGGTTTTGTAGAACTCGCTGGGAAAAGGCAGATTTTAGTCGCTACAGCTGACACTAGCAGTGAAAACTACAGACTTATAAAGTTTGTTTTAAATGGGACCGAGCCACACTTGGTAAAAATTGACCCTCAAGTATTAAAGGAAGCTATATTTATAGCTTACCACCGCGAGCCTGAAAGAGTAGAAAAAGCACTGATAGCAGCGTCTCAAAAGCAAGAGCCTGCTAAATCTAAAGCAATAGTAGCGTTAAGGGATGTTAGTTCCCCTGAAAATGACCTTTTATGTGGGCTTCTTGATTATTCAGTCGCATGGGATGCATCTGACCTGCACATTATGCCAAGTGATGGTGGAATGCTAATTTCGATTCGAGTTGGGGGGCAACTTAGAGTTCGCGATACACTTGTAAGGAATCAAACTTTATACTCAAGATTAGTTCAAAGATTAAAAGTAGTATCAAAACTTGATATTACTCAGAAAAATTCACCACAAGAAGGATCCTTTGAAATCCCACTGGCCCATGGAGCGATCAACGCAAGGGTTAGTTTTGTCCCATCTGTTTTAGGTGAATCATTATCAATAAGATTTTTCAAGAAATCAGGGTGTATGTTTTTATCTTCACTTGGATATACAAGTGAAATTGAGAATAAACTTCGAGACATTATAAATCTTGATAGTGGTGTCCTAATTGTGTGCGGCTCAACCGGAGCTGGTAAAACAACTGCTATGTATGCTTTGGCACGAGAACTAATAAATCAATCAAAAAGAGTTATATCAATTGAAGATCCAGTAGAAAATGTAATTGGTGGAATGACTCAGATTCAAGTTAATGACGAAAAAAGAATTACATTCGATAGCGGTTTAAAAGCAATTTTAAGACAAGATCCAGATGTAATAGTTATTGGAGAAGTGCGCGAAAGATCTGTAGCAAACACTATGATTCAAGCTGCGTTAACGGGGCATTTAGTGTTGGCAACTTTACATGCAGGGAGCGTGGATGAAGCAAAGTTAAGATTATTAGACTGGGGATTGTCAGATCATCAAATAAAAATTGCTGTTAAGGGAATATTATTTCAACAACTTATATATAAAGATACCAATCCTGTTATCGAGGCTTCTTTTTCGCTCTGATAATGATAACATAGCTTAACACTATGTCTGTTGAGCTTCCCTTTAGAAAAAATGTCAGCATAATCCTAATTAACCAGGATAATCATCTTTTGCTTGGAGAAAGGTTTTCTCAAAAGGGTATTTGGCAGTTCCCTCAAGGTGGAGTTGAAGACCAAGATTCCCTTGAAGAGACTGTTTATCGCGAAATCGAAGAAGAACTTGGGCTTCCTAGAAAAGCTGTAAAAATTATCAAACAACTTCAAGCAACTAATAAATATAGTTGGGAAGTTGTTCCGGCGCATTTTGCTGGAAAATTCCAGGGGCAAGATCAAACTTTTTGGTTAGTAGAACTTTGCGACTCAACGGCTAAGTTTAATTTGTTGCAAGAACATCAGGAGTTTCAGCAAGTTCAATGGGTTAAAATTGAAGATGTTCTGCAAATCGTAGAACCAGCAAGAGTACCTGGATATTCAAGCGCAATCGACGAAATTAAAAAGTATTTAGATCAACAATAAAATCGCAGTAACTAGATGCAACAAGGATCCGCAACAACATCAACATTATCATCTTATGTAGGAGTTGTTCATAAACGAATAAAATTAAAAACATGCGATCTATCGGTTGCCAAAAAAATTGAAGAGTTTGTCGCTGTTCAACCTGTTACCGCCAGAGTTCTTGCAGCAAGAAATTATTTGCCAGATAAAAAACTGCAAAATTATATAGATCCAACTTTATCTAAAGGATTAAGTGACCCAAAAGATTTAGTTGGGTTTGATAAAGCTGTAAAAGTAATTTCCCAAGCTATTCTTGATAATCAAGCTGTTGCGATTGCATGTGATTTTGATGTCGATGGATTATCAGGGGGCGCGCAAGCAGTTCATTTTTTTAAAAGTATTGGTGTTAAAGCAAAAGTCTATGTGCCCGATAGATTTAAAGATGGATATGGCCTTAACGAAAACATTGTAAAACAAGCTTGCAAAGAAGGATTTGGTGTTTTAATAACAATTGATTACGGTACAACTAATGTTAAAGAAATTGAGTTAGCTAAATCTTTAGGATTAAAAACAATCGTTATCGACCATCACCATGTAGGTGAAACTAGGTCTATGCCAGATGCTTTTATTAATCCAAATCAACCAGGATGTAATTTTGCTGATAAAATCTTAAGTGCTGCAGGATTGGTTTGGTACTTAATTGTTGGTTTAAAAAAAGCGCTACCATCAGCTCAACATATTGACCCCAAAAGTTATCTTGATTTGGCATGTCTAGGAACTATTTGCGATATGGTTCCATTAGTTGGGGTAAATCGTGTTATTGCAAAGCGAGGTCTTGAAGTTTTATCAGTTACGGAACGATTAGGATTAATTGCTTTAAAAAACGTAGCTGGAATTAAAGGTGTAGTTAATTGTCATGATGTTGGTTTTGGTATCGGGCCTAGAATCAATGCAGCAGGAAGAATGTTAGATGGTTCTGTAGTTATAGAATTATTAACTACAGGTGATACTGATTTGTCTCAAAAATTAGCTGCAAAATTAAATCGTCTTAATTCAGACCGCCAAGATACTGAAAGCATAGTTAAAGACAAAGCTATAAAAGTTATTCAATCAAGAGGCATCCTTGAGCCTGGGCTTATTGTTTGGGATAAAGATTTTCACACAGGTGTTGTTGGAATAGTGGCGCAGCGCCTTGTAGAGACGTTTTATAGACCTGCAGTTGTACTAGGTGTCGATTCAGATGGTTTATATAAGGGATCTGTTAGGGGGATTAAAGGATTTCATGTTGCAGAAAGCTTGCAAGCAGTAGGGGACTGCTTAGTTAAGTACGGAGGCCACTCTGGCGCAGGTGGACTATCAGTTACAGCAGAAAAACTTCCTGAATTTGTTGAAAGATATAAAGAATACTGCGCGAATATATTACAAACAATTGAAACCACCCCTTTTGTTGAATGCGATACTCAAGTTGCACTTGATGAAATTGACTTATCACTTTGTGATCAACTTTCGGGGTTTGCGCCGTTTGGATTAGGTAATCCCACGCCCGTTTTACTTTCGAATAATTTAAAAGTTATAGAAATTATTGTGCTTAAAAAAACGCACTTAAAAATTATTTTTTCGGATGGCAAAAAACACTTGACTGGAATGTTATGGAGAATGACTTCTCATCCTGCTTTAAAAGTCGGGGCAACTGTTAATGTTGCGTTTAAACTTGATAAAAATAGTTTTAATGGTCGAACCGAAATTCAAGCAACAGTTCAAGCAATTGAGTTAGTTTCAATTTAAAAAATTAGATCTCTTCACTTGGTTTGGTCGGATCGGATTTAATTTCATATTTATAAATTTCGTCAATTTTAGCTCCGGGCTCCATCATTGCTAGTTCGTTTAATAAGCCCGTTTCTAGGTCGTAAACCCAACCATGAAGCGTTGGTTGATTAAGATGTTTCCAAGCAGTTTGGATAATTGAAGTTTCAGCTAGGTTATATACTTGTTCAATGATATTTAGCTCTACAAGGCGCCTAAACTTAGATTGTTCGTCATGAATAGCTGTTAGTTCACGTTCATGAAAGCGATATACATCTTTTATGTGGCGTAGCCATTTGTTAATTAATCCTAAATGTCGATTACTCATGGCATTTTGAATACCACCACATCCGTAATGACCACATACAATAACATGTTTTACCTTTAGAACTTCAACTGCATATTGTAAAACACTAAGTAAATTAAAATCAGTGTGAACAATTAAGTTAGCAATGTTTCTATGAACAAAAAGCTCGCCAGGTTCGCAACCTGTGACTTCTTCAGCTGGTACGCGACTATCAGAGCATCCTATCCATAAAAATTCTGGGCTTTGAAAATCAGCTTTCTTGGAAAAAAAATCTGGGTTCATCGAAGTGCGCTCCTTTACCCAGGCTTTATTTGATAATAGAAGTCTTAAGTGTTTGCCCATAATTTATTTACCTTCTTTTGAACTTTGATTTCTAAAGATATTTTTTGTTGACACTTCGATATATCGTCGTATTGAACCATCAATGAACTCTGAAATTACTTCTATAACATCGTGATCTATAAATAATGCATGAGAGCCATCGATAAAGACTTTGCAGTTATCGGGGATATTCTCGAGGATATCTTTAAGCATGGATCTATGAACAAACGAAACGTCTTTATTAAATCGAATTAAGTGCATATTCGATTCGTTAACGACAGTCATTACTTGGTGGCTGTTTGCTTTAAGAATAAAGAATACACCAACTAATGTTCCTGATACGACACCAGTTAGAAGGTCGAATAAAACTGTTCCAAGTACTGTGACTAAAAATGGAATTGATTGCTGTTTTTCCGCAGTAAGTGAGCTTTTAATTGTTTTAAAAGACGCTAATTTGAAACCTATAACAATTAATATTGCAGCTAAACATGCCAGAGGAATTTTATTTAGTAATGTTGGGATTGTGATAATAGTTATGAGTAAGAAAAGGCCGTGATAGAAAGAAGAAAGCTTACTTTTAGCGCCAGCTTGAATATTTGCAGAAGACCTTAATATTACAGATGTAATAGGGAGGCCACCTAAAAATCCGCAAAAAATATTTCCTATACCTTGCGCAATTAGTTCTTTGTTGGTTGAAGTTATTCTATTTAGTGGATCTAGTTTGTCAGTTGCTTCGATGGATAATAGAGTTTCAATACTTGCAATTACTGCGATTATAAAACCGTAATAAATTACATCTAATGACATTAAAAATGATAAGTCAGGTTTAGGCAAAGCCGAGTACAATTCTGTAGATGAAGTAAAAATTGGTATACGCACTAACATTCCACTTTCAGCAGTTAGTGCTTGTGTTGGAGTAAAAGTAAGAAGGAATTGGTTAAGAGATACTCCAAAAATTACAACTACAAGCGGCCCTGGGATAAATTGGAAAAACTTTAAATTTGTTTTTTTCTTGGCCAAGTCCCAAAGAACTAATACCAAAACGCCAATTGAAGAGATCAGTAATGTAGTAGGAGATATTTTTTTTATAGGTGCAAAGATATTATGAAATGTATATGTAAATGCTCCCGATTCAGAATAAGGTATGTCGCCAACAAAATTTGAATCAATCCCTAACGCATAAGATGCTTGTTTGTAAATTATGATTAAGCCAATTCCAACAAGCATCCCTCTAATTACAGAAAAAGGAACATAATCCGCGATGCCGCCAGTTTTAAGAACGCCAAACGAAACTTGGAATAGACCTGCAATAATTACCGCGGCTAAGCATGCTTCAAATGATCCAAGTGCTGAAATTGTTGTTGCGACAATTACAGTCATCCCTGCGGCAGGTCCGGTTACGCTTAGTTGCGAGCCAGACAACAACGATACGACTACCCCACCGACTATTCCTGCTATAATTCCACTCATCAGTGGCGCTCCAGATGCCAGAGCAATCCCTAAACAAAGGGGCAAAGCTACTAAGAATACAACTATACCCGCTGATAGATCTTGCGAGTGAAACTTAAAAGGTTGATTCATAAGCTTTTTAATTATTCTTAATTGTATTTTTAGATATTTCGATGAATAAACCTAAACTTAATTATATCTTTAAACATCTTAAGTGAATCCAAAATCAAATTTACTTTAGAACCCGGAACGTTTTGCCAGTTGATAGCTTCTTCGACAATCTTTAGTTTTAATTTTCGAGCGATAAATAATATTTCAACATCAAAGCTAAATCCTTTTGATGTTTGTAGTTTAAAAACTTTACTAGCTGCTTCGGCAGTAAACATTTTAAACCCACACTGAGTATCTTCTATTCCTGGAAGAAGTATAAAATTTACAGCCCCGTTGAATACTCTGCCTAAAAGTTTTCTGTACCATAAAGTTGAAATGGAGGTTTGTTCGCTTTTTTTAGCTCTGGAACCAATTGCGATATCGGCTCCGTTATCTAGGGCTCGATCTAATCGCTCAATTTCAGCAATCGGCGTTGCTCCATCAGCGTCTAAAAAAATTACTCGTTGACCAGTCGCGTTAAGAGCTCCCATTTTTACTGCAAATCCTTTTCCTTGATTATTGGGTAATCTTAAAAGGCGTATGCAGGTTCTGACCTTTTCGAATTTACGAACGACTAAATCGGTTTCGTCTTTGCTTCCATCGTCTACAACAATTACTTCATAAGTCCGTTGAGGTCTTTGGTCGAAGTAAT
This sequence comes from Bdellovibrionota bacterium, assembly GCA_044351935.1. Lineage (GTDB taxonomy): Bacteria > Bdellovibrionota_C > UBA2361 > UBA2361 > JBIKWN01 > JBIKWN01. Next base: position 4,824 of record JBILET010000010.1, on the reverse strand, counting down.
CAACGATATCAATTAAAGTGGTAGGAAGGCGCCAGCGCTCGTTGTATGCGGGGATAACAATAGATAAAGACACGCTAGGTCTAGACACTGTTTGTTTATCTATCCACTGATCGAGTTGCTCGGACACTTTAATTATATAGTAATTTCAATATGTTATGTGGGTTATTCCCAGTTGGCATTGATTTAATTTAAAGCAATTAGTAAGATAGTACCTCACTTTTATTCCCGTAACTAGGCGTACTAATGAAAAGAACTTATCAGCCCAGCAAGAAGAGCAGAAAATCAACACATGGCTTTAGAGCTCGTATGGAAACCAAAGGTGGCCGCAAAGTTCTAAATGCTCGTAGGGCAAAAGGACGCGCACGCGTTTCTGTTGCTACTCCACGCAAAGGTCATTACAAGTAGATATTTCTAGTCACTTCGTTTTGCTGTAATAGAGCATCGATAGTGAAGAGCTCATCAAATACCAAGAAAGGACAAGGATCGAAAAGATCCTTTAAGTCGTTGCGTCATTCGTCTGAATTTAGATTTCTAAAGCAATCTGGACGCAGGATACAGACATATAATTTTCTTATTCATTTTAAAGAAGCACCAGTTGCAGCTACTTATTCAAAGGTCGGTCTTACTGTTTCTACTAAAATTGATAAACGAGCTGTGGTACGTAACCGAATAAAGCGCCTAATTAAGGAAGCTTTAATCAAGCTTATGCCGAGCGTAAAAATGCCAATAGACATCGTAGTTATCGCTAGAAAGAATTTATCAGACAATTCATTGGCGGAAGTAGTCAAAGAGCTCAAAAAAGCATTATCATCTCACAAGTTAATTGAAGCTAAATGACAATATGGTCGCAAAAGTTTTAGTTATTCTAATAAAAGGTTATAGATACTTAATAAGTCCTTGGTTGGGTGATAATTGTAGGTTTTACCCAAACTGCTCGTGTTATGTTATTGAAGCTTTAGAAAAACGAGGATTAGTAGTCGGGCTTTGGTTGGGAATAAAAAGAATTTTAAAATGTCACCCGTTTAGTAAGGGTGGATTTGACCCAGTTGATACTGTGGGCAAACTTTAGGTGTAACAACAATGGATGATAGAAAAAATTTATTCGTAATAATATTCATCACTTTTTTTGTGATGGTTTATGTTCAGTGGATGTTCCCGCAGCAACCTCAGGTTGCTCCTGTTGCTACTACAACTAGTCCGCAAACTACAGCTGTGACTTCCGCCGCTGGATCTTCTTCTGTTCCCACGCAGGTTCAGGCAGGTGCTCCTATAGCTGCTGTGCCCGCAGATCTTCCACCGTCACAAACTTTGTTATCTAAGAATCCACAAACCGCAATAAATACGGGTGTTGCAATTTTTACTATCAATCACTTAGGTGGACGAATTCAGAGTGTTCAACTAAAGCGTCATACAAAAACAGTTTCGGATAAACATCCTTTCGAGATGATTCAAAAAGCAGAAGGTCTTGCTCTTCCTCTTGGAGTTTTCGCAGAAGGAGTCTCGGATGATTTTACTTTATATGCTCTTAAAGCTGAAAATCTTCCTGCTCTTGAAGGCCCATATTATACAGTTACTGATAGTCCATTAGAATTTGTATTTGAAGGTTCGTTGCCGAACGGTACAACGATAACTAAAAAATTAGTTTTCAAAAAAGATTCTTATGCGTTTGATTTAGATGTTGCGCTTGGTCAGGCTGCAAAAGATGGCCAGCCGATTTCGGTTAATTGGTCATATCCAATGACTAAAGATAAGTTAAGTGAAGAAGCTCACATAAGACGTGTATCGACACTAACTTTCGATAAGAAACTAAAATCTACGTATTTCCCATCTGTTACCGAAGGGGCAGCAAGTGCAGTAAATGCTGCATGGATTGCAATTTGTGATTATTACTTTATCGACGCAATCATTGGTCGAAATGGCGCAATTCCAACTCAAGAAGTTAGAGCAGGAGATAACTTTTTTATACGAGCATTCGGTAATGCCGCAGGCGGAGCATTTACAATTTTTGCTGGCCCTAAGGAAATGGAAACTTTAAAACAAGTTGGATTTTCGCTTGAAAGAAGTGTTGATTTAGGGTGGTTTTCGTTTTTAGCTCATCCAATCTTAGCAATTCTTAGGTTCTTTTATTCGCTAATTGGAAACTATGGATTAAGCATAATTCTTTTAACTCTTTTGATTAAGCTTGGATTCTTGCCTTTAACGCAAGCTAGTTTTAAATCAATGAAAGCGATGCAAGAAATTCAACCTGAAGTTGCAGCGCTTCGCGAGAGAGTAAAAGATCCTAATGTATTAAACCAAGAATTAATGGGGTTATATAAGAAAAAAGGTGTTAACCCACTTGGCGGGTGTTTGCCTATTCTGATTCAGATTCCTGTGTTTCTTGGTTTGTATAATGCTTTGTTAAATTCTATCGAACTTAGACATGAACCATTTGCATTATGGATTAACGATTTATCTTCGCCAGAAAAATTAGAAGTTTTTGGAATAGGAATTCCTTTAATGATTCTTTTGATGGGAGCAAGTATGTTCTGGCAACAAAAAACTCAACCATCAACATTAGATCCACAGCAGCAAAAGATCATGTTGTTTATGCCTCTGATTTTTACAGGGATGTTTATACTTCATCCAATGCCATCTGGGTTAGTTTTGTATTGGTTGGTAAACAACACTATTAGTATAGTTCAGCAGATTTATCTAAAAGGGCATAAGAGTGAAGTTTCTCCTCTTAAAGCAACAGGTTACGCAAGTTTTGGAATTTTACTGTTTGGCTACCTGCTGACTCTGATATAATAAACATAATGTCATCACCAGCAACAATTGCAGCTCTTGCAACTGCTCCGCAACCAGCGGGTGTTGCTGTGATCAGAGTAAGCGGATCTAAAGCATCATCAGCAATGCATGCTATTTTTCGTGGCTCTATGGATCCTGTAGAGCATCCACGATACTTATGTTTTGGGCGAATTGTTGATTATCAATCAGGGGCAGAAATCGATACATGCCTAGCAGTGTTTATGCCTGGGCCAAATTCATTTACTGGCGAAGATATTGCTGAGTTTCAATTTCATGGAAGTCCAATTGTTGCGCAAAGAATACTAAGAACACTTTTATCTTACGGTGTATCTCCTGCAGAGCCAGGAGAATTCACTAAACGTGCTTTTCTTAACGGAAAAATGGACTTAGTCCAAGCCGAAGCAATTGCTGACTTAATTAACGCTAAAAGCGAAGCAGCTGTTCAAGTACTTGCAGAGCAGCTTAGCGGAAAATTTAGCAATATGATTTCGGAGCTAGCTGAACCACTACGAGATGCAGTAGCAGAGCTTGAAGCTTCGATAGATTTCCCTGAAGAAGATATCGAGCCAGATAGAAAGGAATTAATAATTTCAAATATAAAGACTGCAAGCAAAAAAATTGACGACATACTAAAGACATATGACTACGGAAGTTATATGCGAGAGGGGTTTAAAGTTTTAATATGCGGAAGACCTAATGCTGGTAAATCTAGTTTATTAAATAGATTGCTAGGAAGGCCAAGAGCAATTGTTACCGAAGTAAGTGGGACAACACGTGATTTGCTAGAAGAACAAGTCTCGTTAGGTGGTTTTTCTTTTGTGCTTTGTGATTCCGCTGGTATTCATGATGCCGATGATAAAGTTGAAAAAATCGGAATTGATCTGGCAATCGAAAAAATCCCTTGGGCTGATTTAGTTTTAGTTGTAGCTGATGCTACAGCTCCGTCTAGCGAGTGGCAGGAAGTGGTTAATCTTTTAAAGCCATACAGCAAGATGGTGTGGTTAGTTGTTAATAAAATAGATGCAAATCCCGCAGCATTGGGAACCTATGTTTGTGATTCTTCGTCTTGTCGACAAAATTTATACTTATCTGCAAAAACAGGAAGTGGGATTGATACATTAATTGATGCTCTAATTGATGAAGTAAAATCTAAAGCCGAAATAGGAGAGTCTCAGGCAATAATTACAAATGAGCGACACAGGCAATGTTTAAATATTGCGCATGAAAGACTTGAGTCTGCTTGCGCAGATGACCATCTGCCCGCAGAAATTGTAAGTGCCGAAGTTCGTGCTGCGCTTAACAGTTTGGCTAATCTAGTAGGAAGTACTTCAACCGAGGATATCTTAGGTCGTATATTCTCTAAGTTCTGTATAGGTAAATAAATTTTCTTGAATCATGACTGGACCTAACATACGAAAAGCATATTTTGCTGATAAAGTTTACCCGTCCGATCCTGTTGTATTATCGGAAATTATAAATCAAGTTACTCCTGCCGAGATTTTGCATCCAGAAAAAACATTACGCGTTTTGCATGTGCCACATATAGATTATATGAGGGGAATCGAAATCTATGGTGCTGGTTATCAATCATTACGCAATCAAAATTATGATGTAATATTTTTATTGGGAACGTCTCATCAATTTAGCGAGTCGTTTTGTATCTTTACAGAAGATGAATTTGATTCACCATTTGGAGTTGTAAAAACTCACTTTGATATAAATTCTCGATTAATTGATGCTTATGGAAGGCCTCGTGCATTAAGTGAGAAAGATCTCCATAAAACCGAGCATTCCTTAGAACTACAAATACCATTTATTAAATACCTATTACCTAATACTCCCGTAGTTCCCCTATTAATTGGCAGTATTCATCATCTATTTCCTTCTGGAGATAGGTTTGCATTTGAGCCATACCGTAAGTTGGTAGAGGTATTAGTCGATGAGACTAATCGATTAGATAGTTTGGGCAAGAAATATTTATTCCTTGCAGGGGTAGATATGGCTCATGTGGGTAGGTTTTTTGGTGATAGTGAT
>JBILET010000332.1:0-2712 GCA_044351935.1 Bdellovibrionota bacterium | reverse complement strand
GGCTTAAATCCAACTTCTAAAACTAAATCAGCTTGCATAATATCTGATTGCTGGATTTCTTTTGCAAATTTGTTGGCTTCTGGAAGACCATGAAAGTACATCTCGGTAAACGACAAGATATTCAGAACACTTTGGGGGGGGGTAAACTGAGCGCCCTTTACGATTTGAAGCATAACTGCTTCTACTTGTTCAGGTGGCAGCACTTTTTCTAGGGATTCTTTTATCTTAAAAATTTCCGCAGGTAAGTTATCGGAAGAAAAAGAGGGTTGATTAGAATATGGATCTTGGAACAGCATGGAGGAATCTTTATATCAATTTATTAACAATAGATCGATTAACTGCAGTAATAATTTGCAAAATTCTCACAAAATCTCAAGATCTGCATGTTGAGTAGTCGAAATTGGATGATATACTCAAGATCTACAGAACTTTAGATAAATATGTTGTCCATCATAATTTCACCGCAGCGAATGTATCTTGTTTTTTACCGCAGAGGTACGCAGAGTATCGCAGGGTAATTGGTATGCCTCTGCGATACTCTGCGTATCCCTGCGGTAAAAACACTAATTACACAATCCACTCCCAACCATGGCCTTTACGTACCAATAATTTTACAAGCTCAGATAAATCTTCTTTATCAGAATCTTGATGAAAGCCTAATACTTTCCAATGATCTTCTTTTACTTCGGACAACTGACCCATTCTGGCGTGTTCGGTTATCGCAAAGGCAGCTAACCATTGTTTTTGATCAAATGATTGATCGCCTATACTTGTTGATTGATTTTCATTTGCGTATGCAACAGTTCCTATTGCAGCTTCTTTTCCACAACCACAAGCAGAAAGAACCATTGCACTAACTTGCAAAGGATCGGTGCCATAAGTTTGCAATCCTACTTCTCGCAAGGTTTTTCCTTGTGCTAAGTTCTGCAATGCTAGATCAGCTTGATATTCGGTACCCGTTGCAATCAAAATCGCTATCCCGATTCGTCCAGCAAATCCTGCTAACATTCCTCGACCTGGTCCAAAATCTAAGTTCATCTGACCCACAAAATAACCGATATGTGCTCGTGTAATTGCATCTTCTAAGATTGGCTCCCAAACTCTCGCAAAAGGTTTAGTTGCAAGCTTGCGACTGATGGAGTGAATAACACTTGTTGCTGCAACCACATCCGATCTGACTGCTTTAATTGCATCGCGAGTCCTTGTAATTGGCTGCCCTTTACCTAGAACCTTATCGGATGCTGCCGCAAGCAAAACTTTTTTCAAACCAAGGACCATACCTTCGCCAGCTTTATTTGGACGCCCAGGTTTGCCAAATACAAAATTAGCTAGTCTCCAAATAAACCATGGGACAGGCTGAAATTCTTCAACCACCTTTTTAGCCTCCTCCCACTGAGACTTAGGGATTTGAATATTCCTGGCTTGCTCTAGAGCCGTGTTTATCTCGTCTTGAGTTATTTCAAGCGTCTGTTTGAGCTTAGAATCAAAGTTATTTTCGTTGGAGTCGTTAGAATCAGTCACAAATAGCACCTAAAATACAGGGAATAAATATTATCAAAATTAATAAATCCGAGGACTTAAAAAGTGAATCTTATGAATGTAGCATAAAGTCTGTCCTAGTGACCATGTGACGAGGCAAAAGCGAACGGCTTTTTATTTAAAACCTAGCTTTTTAACCTTGTATATCACACAGAGTCATCTAACAGCTTGTCGTTATTCAGTTTTTGAGTGAAAGTAATACAGACTTATAAGAAAGAGTAATTTAAATCTTTGGAGAGTTAACTTCTATGGGCAACAATAAGTATTGTTTAACAAAGGCAGATTTAGCAGATTCAATTTATGCTACGTTGCCACTAGAAAAACAAAAAGCTGCTCAAGTTGTTGAGGACTACATCGAAATTATAAAAGAGATGTTAGCTCGCGAAGGTAAAGTCATGTTGTCTGGTTTTGGTTCTTATGAAGTAAAATCAAAACCACCAAGAAGAGGAAGAAATCCACAGACTGGTGATGCAATTACTCTAAGAGCTAGAAAAGTTATTAAGTTCAAACCGAGCCAGTTATTGCGCAAAGCAATCAACGGCCAGAAATACGACGAAAACGAAAAAGACGGTTTAGAGTAACCCTTTTTTAAGGGTTCTCTTCTGGAAATAGAAGTGGTGGGTTTTTCACTTGATAGCCACTACTTTTAACGCGAAGCCAAATGTCACGTGCGATTTCGCGGTTCTCGTTATCCAAAAGCTTGTAGATTTCTGGAAGATTCAAAGCGAATCTCATTGCAGACACACCATACATCGATGAAGTTGGATCTTCTTTTAATTTATCCAACACAGCAGTAAGAAAAGTTTTAAGCTCTGCAGGTGTTGTAATATGAGCGCCATCAGCTGCTCCATCTACTGCTCCTGATGCTTTTGATTTTGCTGTTTTACTATCTTTTTTTGGTGCCATACTTGCCCTTATCTTTAAAAATCATCCGTTACAATTAGATGCTATAAGTCTACCGATCGACTGCAATTAACTCAATTGCCTGCGCATATCTTAGCGGCGGAGAATCAGGATCCAAGACCAATGGGCTAGTCATAATAACAGGCCTGGTCTCGATTCTTCTTGGTTCCATCCCATAATGCACAAAGGCATCTCCGATTGCCACTGCTCTTTTTGAAGCTAGATGTTTAGCATACATTGAGTTTTCATCGACAGATTTAACGTAGCTAG
>JBILET010000168.1:0-4234 GCA_044351935.1 Bdellovibrionota bacterium | reverse complement strand
AGAAACAAATCCTAATGATAAAAGTGACTCGAAAAACAAAAATTCAAAAAGCTCAGATCAGTCAGGGACTGGACAGTCAAAAAATAACCAGAATCAATTATCTTTGACTGGTGAGTCTGACAAAGATGGCCCAAATGATTTTTCTCCTAAAAAAATTGAAGAAAAAAAACTAGGAAATCCTGATGAAAAAACAGATTCAAGATTTACAGGGAGTGATTCAAAAATTTCAGAAAATAAAGATCCCGCTAAGCTTAAAACAGAACTAGGACAGTTTGATAAGCTTACTCAGCAGCAAATTAACGATGCTAGGGCTGATAAAATTCCTTTGGAATATAAGGAGTATTTAAGTCGCTAATTCTTCAGCTAAAAAATTAGAGGCGAATATAAATAGCCTCATATGACCCAAAGATCTTACGTTGGATAGAAGTTTTTTTAGTCAGATCTGTAAAAAATTTAATTAGCTTGGCTTTTTCGTCGCTTGAACCAATTCTTCTAAAGATGAGTATTTGTTTATAGTGACCAGAATTAATTAATTGATATGGTTCTGATGGAATTTTGGTATTTTGAAACCAATCATCGGAGTTTCGGCCCCTCTTTATAGCGTTCGCAACCTTATCAGAATCAAAAGGAAAAGAATCGAACTTAATAGAACTATAAGGAAGATTTGATTGTCGTGCCTGATACCACTGAATAGCTTCAATACTAAGTTTATCGTGATTTCCTATAACTAATGTTGGGATACTAGGATCTGTTTTCTGAACTAAATAAGTAATTGCTTGATCATATGTAGGATGACCTTCCATTCCTTTTATTACAAGTTTTCTAGCTTCAGCATTTGTTAAAACTGAACTATGAATAGTCAAAATTAATAAAATAACTCTCAAAACTTGAGTAGCTGTCGAATTATTATCTGGCTTGACTAAAAATGAGACGGCCATAAACCACATAAGGGGAGCTGCTATTATAAAATGTCGAGTTTCATTTGTTGTTGATAGAAGTAAAATAACAAGAGTTCCAACTACACCATAAATGCAGAAAAGATGTGTAAAAGATTTATGTGGAGCCAAAACCGGTAGAAATGCCAAAAGAGTTATAATTACACCTGTTGGTATGGATCTGTGATATTCAAATAACCACGATTTAACCTCAAACAGTAGATTAGCTTTACTTAGCATTGGCGCATAAGAGGGATGGCCAGTCAGGAAGTAGGCGAATGAGTCAAGATTGGTTACATTAAGCCATATACAGGTAAGAGCAGTAGTTAATGTTATGTATACAAGCGCATATCGTTTATCCTGTAAGATATAGCAATATGCCAATGCAGGAATTATAAAAATCCCATAATTATATTTAGTTAAAAAAAGCAAAAACGAAAATAATGATATACTAACGCATGATAGAAGCGACATTCGTATCGTTGTTAGTAACAAAATGCAGCTACATAACAGAATCCCCTGAATCTCGAGCATACACAGGGCACTGTTTTCAAGAAATATTTCGTTACTTGTCATTAATGATAAAATTAGTGACAAGGCAAAAATCGATTGAGTGCTTTTTAATTTGATATTAGCTGCGCGAATAATCGAATAAGTTAGAACTAAAGCTGATAAAAATAGAAATACAACAGAAGAGACTCGACTAGAGAAAAGAGTAATGCCTAGTATTTTGTAACAAATCGCAACAACTATCCCATGAAGAGGAGGATAAAAACTTTGATTACAGATAGCGGTAAATAAAGATGAAAGGCTTCCTTTGGTTGCATGCCAATAAATTTCTAAGCCAGCATTTGCGTGATCGGCTTCGTCTGTATCAAATGGGATATTAATATCAAGAACGGCAAAAAATATCTGATTTATTATTAAAATTGATGAAATCAAACTTAGAATGATTAAGCCGTAATAGATGAACGGTAAATATTTAAGTTTTGGTTCAGAATTTTGATTAGTCATATTATTTCAGAGAGTATATTTTAATTATTGGGTTGTGGAATCCATACTCTGCTTCACCGGCTGAAAATTCAACTAAGGGGGTAAGCTTTGAAAAAAGATCTTTATATCCTAAACCTGTGGGATTTCCTGCCGGTAGTTGATATAAATATCTATTATAAAAGAATGATGATGTAATAAAGTACTCTGCGCCGGTTTGTTTTAATTTTTCAACGCTTATTGCTCTTAAGATATCCGCTGACTCTGGATTTTTTAATTCAACAAGGTTGTATACATCTGTAGGAATATTTGGTCCGTAAACATACCAATCGCTAATAATTGAAGCCCCTTGAGGAATATTATTTATTACCCAATCTTTTGCAGCGTTACGAGTGTCATCCATAAGATGATTTTTTTGAATCATTGACGATCGCATTGGTATCATCAAGGAGAATATTAGAAAAATTAAAACTGATACCCTAATAGGGATTATTGTGCGAACAGCTAGAATGCGCTGAAAGAAATATCCAATAGCTAAACTAAGATATACAATTGTCGGGAGTATATATCTTTCAGGTTGTGGAAATGGTTTAGCATTTACCCATTCAGCTGGAAGATAAAACAATATAAAACCTAATATCGGAACAAGTCCTGCAACAGTACCTTGTCCAATTAGCAGCCCCATACCTAATAATCCAACTATAAATAGGGGAGTCCCGATAGCTTTTAAATAACTATATTCAAGATGGAAACTCCATAAATATTGTGCCGCACTAATTACTCCACTGTGTCCACTTTTCATGTGAGCACTTTCTCGTGAGAAATCAGTAATAAATCTTTCGGTGTTAATTACTGAATATGGAGTGATCATTAAAAATCCAACTGGAACTAATAATAATCCTATTACAGTAAAAATCATTACAGTTGGAATTGGCGGCATCGATCGTTCTAGATTTCGAGCATCCTTTATTATTCCGATTGGCCACAGAAAATAATAACAATAGGAAACTAAAATACATAATAGAGGCGCAAATAAAAATCCAGCCGAAAGAACTCCTGTGTATTTAACAGATGAGCCAAAGCCGATTATCAGTCCAGCAATCGGAAGGTGATACCAGCGAGGTTTTTCAAATATGAACTTTAGAACCAAGGCTAGTGCGCATAATGAAAAAAACATCATACCTATGTCTTCTTTAATATATCTTGAGCAGACAATATGCATAGGGCATATAGCAATTAATAGTGATGCAATAAAACCCGATGTTTTTCCGTAAAGAGTTTTGCCAATTGCATAGATAACTAAAACAGAAAGTGCACCAAGCACTGCACTTACAGATCTACCAAGGGATGCAAGTTCTTGGACGCTTGGAGTTTGACCGGTAAAAAGCTCTTTAATTTTTCCAAGTCCTGCAGTTGCATATAGCATGAAAGTTGGGTGTCTAAAGTAATCAGGATCTAGATTTCCAGAAAGAATCATCGTCCTTGATATGTTGATTTTTCTAGCTTCGTCAGGATGAAAAATCTGAGGCAAACCAAAATCAACACCAGAGATTCTTATCCATAGCGCAAAAACAAAAATTGCCAAAAGCGCAGATTTAGAAATTATTGATAGATTCTTTTTGCGGCGGTCCTTGCTGTTGTTTTCTTTAACTAAAACTCCAATTGAGGCGCCAAGAAAAATTACTGTTAAAGGAAAAAATAACCAATATCCGCGAGCCCATCCGTAAAACTCGACATTCGAAAAACTTATTGCTCCAATTGCACAGGATAGTATGGGTATCAAAAAAATAAGTTTTTTAGATTTATCAAAAATAGTACTTAAACAAATAAAAAGACCAATTGAAAAAGTTACAAGAGAGATAAAAGATAAATAAAATTCTGAAAACTTTGGAACTAAAATATAATTTTGTGGCTCAAGTTTTATTCTTGCTAATTTTGCTCCTCTAGAATTTCCATTTTCATCTATAAATGGATTTTTAACTTCGAATCTAATGTCTATGTTAGCTGCGTCTTCTTTTGGCGTAAGATAGAAAGGAGTTCTTGTTAATAGTCTTTCCCCTATACTAGTTCCGTTAACAAATATATCGACATTGGCAGCGCCTTGTTCCCTAGGTCGAATAGTTTCAAATGCGAATCCAACCTTAGCTGATGATGGCACAATCATATTGTCTACGAATGAGAACTCTTTTTCGGTCCAGCCGTAGTAGTCCACGCCGGATTCGCGGGGGTCGATGTGTCCAGGAAATCGCACTGCAATAGAAGGGCTAAGCTGGGTAGCAATCAGAAACGCTACTATGGCAGAAAAAGTA
>JBILET010000167.1:0-4238 GCA_044351935.1 Bdellovibrionota bacterium | reverse complement strand
GAGTAATATCTCGAGACTCTTACAGGAAGTCCGTTAGAGAGGCTTTGTTTTAATGCAGCAAAATCAATTTTTTTGTTAAGACGTCTTGAGGCTCGGTCTATATTTACTCCGTCGATAAAAATTCCAACTTCTCGACGAGTATTTCGTTTAACTACACCTTTTTTAACTTGAGTGAACCCATTATCTGCCATAACAACTACTTAAAAAGCCTCTACCCGAAATAATATTGAATTGAAAGGTAGTATTCTACCTTACTTCGACAACTGAGCCAACTTCTAGCGCGTAGTAGATTTTACGCATCTGTTCGTCGTCTAGCTTTAAACCGCCAACTTCAGGAGTCCAGATAGGGCTGGAATGAATTGGGGTTTCGGTATCTAAAAATAGAGCAAAATCTCCTAGGGCTCCACGTCTATAGCGCTCGCGGTTTCCGACTTCGGGGACTGGTAACTGGCGACTTAAAAAATAGTCATCTCCGGCATACCATAGGGCAGATCTTTGTTTGTGTTTAATTTGATAGCGACCTGGTTCTACATCAAGATTGCCTTCGATTTTTGCTTTCTGGACAAGTTCACCTTTTTCGTATAGCGAGACTTCTTTATTAGAAGTGTTAATTTCTAACCATGAGCTTTTTTGTTCTTTGTCAGGCATAAAACCAAAAAGCACAGACGGTGATGAGATAGCAGGGGCAACTCGGTTGATCGAAACAAGTCCGCCACTAGCAATTTGTAAATTTGATTGTTGCTCAGTTGATGTTGGAGTAGGAGCAGAAGAGCAAGCTGTGATTGCTACTGCTGTTGTTAAACCAAATAAAACCCGAGAAAAGAAACCAGAAATAACCTTTGAATTGTGTTCCATGCCCTAATAGTGCCAGCTAACGCAGCAAACAGACAATAGCAATGCTACTACTCAATACCTAAACTTTGCGATCCTTTGCGTCCTTAGCGGTAAAAAATAGTAAAAATCACCACTTTTAAGACTATTTATCAAACATCATTTTAAAATGGTAAAATTTTTGAGGTTTCTGCTCTTCCCTTTACCTGCTTTTTTGGTGCATGATCCTCAGCATCATGGGTTTCGAATGTAGATTGACTTCTTTATGTACCAAGCTAGTAGTTGTAGCTTTGTTGCTTTCACTAACTGGTTGTTCGTTGATAGGTCTTGGCGGCTCCGATTCGCCTTCCAACGCAAGAGGAAGACTAAACCCCGCTAGCATAGACGATAACCAACAAATGCAACCGGTTCCTGTTCTTAGAACCAAACAATCTCAGACAACAACTATTCAAGCTAAAAGGTCTTCAAGACTTCCTACGGTAGAGCTTGTAGAAAACAAAGAAGTCAAAAAAGAACTAGATGAGCTTAAAGCTCGCCCTAAAACTGTAAACCGAGCCATCAACCAAAGCGGTGAGCATATCGAAACATTAAAGCAAATTTTTACAGACGAAGGTGTTCCATCAGATCTTATGAACGTGGCTCTTGTCGAAAGCGGCTTTAACGCAGACGCAAGGTCTCCGATGGGGGCAACTGGAATGTGGCAGTTTATGAAGTCTACTGCTAAGTACTACGGTTTAAAAATTAACTTCAAAGAAGATCAAAGAAAAGACATCGTACTTTCAACTTTGGCGGCAGCTCGTCATCTTCGTGATTTATACAACCAGTATCAAGATTGGTACCTAGCTTTGGCTGCTTACAACATGGGAGTAGGTGGTCTTGAGCGTGCAATGGCTAAAGCTGGAACCCGAGACTTCTGGGAGCTATCTCGTAAAGGAGTCCTTCCAAAAGAAACTGCAAGGTATGTCCCTAAAATTTTAGCTGCTGCAATTATCATGAAAGATCCAACTGCTCATGGATTTAATGGGTAGTATCTTTTGAATCTAGGTCTTTAAAGTAGTGTCATTGCGAATCGGACAAGGAATAGATTTTCATCGTTTTATCGCGCCCGGCGATCATATTGTATTGGGTGGGGTAAAAATTCCTTATCACCATAAATTAGAAGGGCACTCTGACGCAGATGTTCTTACGCATGCTGTTATGGATGCGATATTAGGAGCTGCCGGTATGCCTGATATCGGGCAGCTTTTTCCTAATACTGATCAATCATACCGAGGCATCTCGTCACTAAAGTTACTCGAAGAAGTAATGCAAAAAATTTCTTGCGCTGGTTGGAAAGTAATTAACTGCGACTGCACAATTGTCAGCGAGGCCCCAAAAATAAATCCTTACTCTGAAGCAATAAAAAAAAACTTATCTGAACATTTAAAAGTGTACCCAACAGATATCGGAATCAAAGCCACAACCAGCGAGAACATGGGCGCGTTAGGTAGATCTGAGGGGATGATGGCTAGTTGTGTGGTGTTACTTCAGAATTAATTTATCTGTGGTGATCTTTGGAGCTAGCAACAGGGATAAAAGCCCTTACGTTAGAGACTCTTCTGTAAACTAACTCGTCATGTTTGAAGTCAGAAATATAATTCCCATCACCTAAAGAAACTTGAATGTGGCCATGCCAGCTTGGTCTAGAGCTATCAAGATAAGTTACAATTACTCCTTTAGGCAGTTGTTTTAAGAATTCAGATAATTCTGGTTGCTTTTGCGGAACATCTGCAATTTCAACAAAATTATTTTTAAACATTCCTGATGTAAAATAATTAGGATATTGCCTTGCAGATCCACTACGGATTGGGTTTCCGTTTCTATCGTAATTCACAATAGCTTTTTGTCCGTCTGTAACTCCTACAGCACCCAATGCTCTTCTTACTGGTCCAGCGCACTCTGATGAGGAACCTTGAAGATCTGGATTTATTTGTCTTGCGCACCTTACTACTGCATTAGCATAGTCGTTCATTAGTTGAGTTGGTTCCATGGATAGGGCTTCTTCTTTTGAAATTTTGCCACCACCTTTGGTTAAAAATTGATCTATGCGTTTTAATAAAAGTTTTTTAAGTTCCTCTGGAATTGTCACTTCAGAGTACTCTTGTTGAGGTTGAGCACTTGGACCGTGAGTTGGTCCAGGTTCGGTTGACGCCATCAAACCATCATAGTTGTCTTGATTTTGCGCAACTGTATTTGTTATTAGTTTTGATTTATAAGCTGTAACCAAAGATTTTTGTTCTTCAATAGTTAATTTTTGTTGTTGTGAGTAGGACATTAAATATTGAAGATCTTCTTTTGCTTTGTTGAATGTTTCTGCTGTTGGAGTTGAATTACTTCGGGAACCACCAGGAGCAAAAATTGAATCCACGAAGGCTAGTTTTTCAGAAATTGCTGGATTATTTTCAGCCAATGCTCGTAATTTTATATCAAGCATTACATTTTTGTTGTAAAGGTTTTTTGCTTGTTCAGCAGACTTAATCGTCGTCGAGAAATCTTTAACTTGATTAATTGCACTGCAAAGTGATTCGGCCGACGATACATCAAAAGCTGGAGCATCTGAAGGATTTAACTGTTTGCCACTTAATGCCGAGATTGTTGAATTACATTTATTTGCTAAATCGGAATATTCAGACCAATCACGCAAGCCATTAGAAGCAACTTTGCCCCAAACTTCAGTTTTAATTTTCTCTAATAATAGAGTTTTTCCAAAAGTCTCGCATCGTTTGATGATATTATTGAGAACATTTTTATCGTTAAGGTTTATCGAAGTGCCAGATTTTGCCTGATCTTGATTTAATGAACTATGAATTGCAGATAAATCTTTTAGAGCTTTTTTTAACGAAGGATCATTTTGAACAGTAGAATCTTTAGCAAATTGTAGAACAAGTTTAGCGATAGATTCTTGTGCAGATTTTCGTAGATCAACTACCGAGTCAACTTGAAGCTGATCAATTGAAAAAGATTTTCCACTACTAACGTTTAAGTTAGGTAACGAACCAATTTGTGTATTGATTCCAGACTTATTTGTATCCTGAAAAACCATGTTAAACCTCAAAAAACCTGTTCATAAGCCAATAAGATGTAAAACTAGGCTTATATAAAAATCGATTATTTGACCTAAGTTGATCCACTAAAAATTAATTAAATTTATCTTTATTAACAGTAAGTTACGAGGCTAATAGCTTTATTTTGCTTTTCTGGTATTTGAAATACACATTCCTGGTATTAGGGTCCGAACGTAGCTATTAGGGACCCTTATAATTCTTGCAGAATGATTAAACGAGTTTAACCTGTATGATTTAATATTTTTCCATCGCTTAGATGATTTTCGTTTGTATTGATAAATTATCTTAAGAGAATTTATTTTT